>CAYSHR010000625.1:0-2499 GCA_964430795.1 uncultured bacterium | reverse complement strand
TTTCATACTATTCAAATGGAAAAGGAATTGGGGTCATCATGGCGATTATATTAGATTCTCTTATATGATATATTATTATTCTCCAACTGAAATTACGGAGCGAAATTATTATGAAGGGTTCGTGGCTTGTTTTTTTTATGATATTTACTCTGATCGGCGCCTTATCTTCCTGTAATCCGGATGATGAAGCGCCGACGTCTGACTATGGCGGCTCAATGGATGATGATTCGGGTAACGACGATGAAACATGGCTCTATCAACTACAGAATTTTAATCCGGCCGCCGCGGCCTCCACCGGCTTTGACATTGTTGTCATAGATTACAGTTCTGATGGAAGCGAAGATGGAGAATGGGCGCCTGATGAATTGCAAATATTATCCGACGCCGGAAAAACAGCCCTGGCCTACTTTTCCATTGGCCAGGCCGAAGACTATCGCTTCTACTGGGATCATGACTGGTTGGCCAATCCGCCGGACTGGCTTGGTCCTGAGAACCCTGACTGGGGCGGCAATTTCGAAGTCCGCTACTGGATGGAGGATTGGAAAGATATCTTGTTCGAATATCTTGACCGCATCATCCATATGGGTTTTGACGGCATGTACCTGGATATCGTGGATGGATATTTTTATTGGGAGGAAAGTGGAGAACGGCCGGAGGCTGAGGCTGATATGGTGGAGCTTGTCATTGAACTGGCCCAGTACGCCAGGGAGAAAGTTGCCGGATTTATGGTCTTTCCACAGAACGGCGCAGAACTTGTGGTCCACGACGATTTTTTGGCTGTGATAGACGGCGTTGGCGCGGAAGACACCTGGTATGACGGCAATGATCTTCAGGACTCTTATCATACAAACCTGGTGCTGCCATTTCTGGATAAGGTAGTGGATAAAGGGAAGCTGGTCCTTGCCATTGATTATTGCCGCTCCCCCGGCCTTGTGGAAGATTTTTACCAAAAGTGCTGGAACAGAGGGTACTTGCCGTACAGCTCCGTACGGGATCTGGATGAATTGGTGGTCAATCCTGGACTGGATAATTGAACTAATCATCCATAAATATCTGGTTTTCCACTGTTTCCTGTAGTATCTTTTCCATATAATTGATCTTGAAAGCTTTTATTCATTATTAAATCAGGAGGGCGGCATGACCCGGTGGATTTTAATATCTTTGATTCTTTGCTCGCTGTTTGTATCCGGAAACGCTTTAGCTGAATCGGAATACGATTGGTTTGATATTATCTATTTCTCCGGCTATGGGGATATGAGGGCAAATTACCAAACCTTTAAGCCCAACACCGACAATGAAGATGATGAAATAACAACAAGCGATATTTATATTTTTGAGGCCGCCCTTGAAACCCACGCCGATATTACAGGCTGGGTAATGGCGGACGTGGTCATCTATTACAGTGATTTCAGCTTGGGCGATAATACCGGAAGAGAGGAAGAGCTGACCATCGACGAATACTTCATTTCCCTCACAGGCTGGGGTCTCTTTGGAACAATAGGAAAGTACTACCTTCCAGTGGGCGATTTCACCTCCTATGGAACAAGCGACACTATGGTGGAAAACTTCGTCCAGGCAAGGGCGTCGGCTTTTGGCCTTGGCTACGATTTCATTCATAAATATACTGAAAAGCCCGTATTCGGTTTGAGTGGCCACTTGTTTAACGGTGATTTTGACAATGTAACTCTGGTAGATGGCGAACCTGAGGTTGATGACGATATGATTTCCGACTTTGCGACACATCTCTATTTCGCGCCCACCGGTCTTTCTGAAGCCCAAGGCTATGATCTTGAATTTGGCGCCTACTACCTTTCCGATTGTACTGAAACCTTTGGAAACCTGGGGCAGCTTCTCTTGATGCAGGATATCGCCGCCACCGCCGATACTTCCGACGACGTTGTTTTATACGAAAAAGACGTTCCACTATTTGGGGGATATATAGCTGGAGAGTTTCATTTTAACGAAATGATAGGCCTTGGTCTTGACGCCGAATACGCCGCAACTGGTGAATTTAACGACAGGGAATACCTCGACGCCTCCGGCACGAAAACCGGCATTTCAGTGATTCATGGCGACCTTGCCCTACTCATTCATCAAAGAAATCTCCAGATCGGCGGCAGATATGATTCCATTACAGGGATTGACTTTCTGGAGACAGGCGGGCTTGATCCTGAATTTGAGCCGGTAACATACGGGGAATATGGAGGATATATTGGCGTTGATTACATCGATCATCTCCATCTCATTATCCAAGGACTTATGGGCGCCGACAACGAATCAAACGCAACCACAAAAATTGAGTTTTCCGCTCTGGTTGAGTTCTAAGAAGTATCTTTTTTAAAAAATTGAAAGATCAATGGATCCTTATAAGATGATGGTTTTTCTTTCCTCTCCTTATTACCATGAAATTTTCAGAAGCCAGATCATCGAGAAAGAGTACTTTTTCAATCTCCTGACAACGCCGGTCATTGAGATAAATTCCACCGCCTTTAATTTGCC
>CAYSHR010000624.1:0-2519 GCA_964430795.1 uncultured bacterium | reverse complement strand
TTCCGTGTGTTTTAAGAAATTAAAGACCAGTTTCTTGTCGGTTTTTGGGGTTTTGACCATATGAAAAGGGGTCGCGAAATCGGATGAATCATCAAGGCCGGTACACTGGTGAATATAAACAACGACATTTGTCTTTTCCCCGTCATCAGCCAGGCCGCAAATCTCAATATCCGCGCAATTGGTCGATTCCCTGTAATCCCACACCGCGGGAACCATATGAGTGTCAAAATCGATTTCACAGGTGGTTGGAGTCTCAAAACCCGAGGAGATGTCATCCATGGTGTTTGGGTCTGAAATTACGGTATAATTCCATGAATCAAAAAGGATATTTGTATAATCCCCTGATCCCCAGAACATCTCCATGCCATCGCAAACAAGAGTTTCTGCCTCCACCGGCTGCCCATATTTGGTCAGATCAATGTCCTGACAACCCTGAATTGTCGATTCGTTGGATTCCTCAAGGAGTTCTTGGTCAGTTGGGCCATAGTTTATGCAGCCGACAGAAAAAATCAGTAACAACAGAAGGGCGGGCGGCACTGTTCGGGTCTTCCATGACATCCTCATTATTACTTCTCCATGTAAAACCTTCAAAAAACACGTTCCATATGGTAATTTTGCAAAATCCATACCCAGAGGATTCTGAATAAAAAATTATCTTTCGCGTGGAAAGTTATTCGGCCTGGCAAAAAAAGAGGACGCCTGAATAGTCCCAGAGGCCCTTTTTAGTTATTTTTATGTCGTAATATTATTCGTCGCCGAACTTGATCCCCTGTGCCAGTGGGAGTTCCGTTGACCAGTTGATGGTGTTAGTCTGCCTTCTCATGTATGCTTTCCATGAGTCCGAACCGGCTTCTCTACCTCCGCCGGTATCCTTTTCGCCGCCGAAAGCGCCGCCGATTTCCGCCCCGGATGTGCCGATATTCGCATTGGCGATGCCGCAGTCGCTACCCCTGTGGGACAGGAAATTTTCGGCATAAAGAAGATTTTTTGTAAAGATCGCCGAAGAAAGACCCTGGGGCACGCCGTTCTGCTTTTTGATGGCGTCATCAATTCCGTCACATTCGATTATGTAGAGGATAGGAGCGAAAGTTTCGTTCTGAACAATATCAAAATGATTTTCCACTTTACAGATACAGGGTGTGACGAAATTTCCCGGCCTGTCGATTTTTCCGCCGCCATAGAGAATCTCTCCCCCCTCTTTTTTTATCTCTCCAAGAGCGTGGTCCATGGCATTTACCGCGCCGGGGTCAACCAGGGGTCCCATGAGGGTTTCTTCTTTCAGAGGATCGCCGATTTTGACCTGCTTGTAGGCGACAATAAGTTTTTCCACCAATTGATCCGCGATTTTTTTGTCCGCGATAACTCTTCTTGTGGTGGTGCATCTCTGCCCTGCTGTGCCAACGGCGCCAAATACAATAGCTCTTACAGCCATCTCCATATCAGCGTCTTCCATAACGCAGACCGCGTTGTTTCCGCCAAGTTCCAGGATGGTTCTTCCAAGTCTGTGCCCCACAACGCCTCCAACATGTTTTCCCATGGGAACAGAGCCGGTGGCGGATATCAAAGGAACAGCCGGATCGTTAATCAGGTTTTCACCCACTGCGTTTCGGTCGCCGATGACCAGGTTAAAAACACCTTCCAGGTTGTGGTCGGCCATCACCTGGTTGCAGATATTCTGGACCGCGATGCCTGTGATGGGGGTTTTGCTCGACGGTTTCCAGATCATTGTATCCCCGCATACAGCCGCTATGGCGCCGTTCCATGCCCAGACCGCCACAGGGAAATTGAAGGCGGAGATTATTCCAACAATGCCCAGGGGATGCCATTGCTCATACATGCGATGCAAAGGGCGCTCGGAGTGCATGGTTTTTCCATAAAGCTGCCTTGATAGGCCAACAGAAAAATCGCAGATGTCGATCATCTCCTGAACTTCGCCAAGACCCTCTGGCAAAATCTTGCCCATCTCCAGGGTGACAAGTTTTCCAAGAGGCTCTTTATATTGGCGCAATTTTTCCCCAAGGTCCCTTATGATCTGCCCTCTTTGGGGCGCGGGAACCATTCGCCACGTTTTAAAAGCCTCTGAGGCTTTTGAGGCAACCTGTTTATATTCAGAAGGGCTGCATGTTTTAACTTTGGCGATAACTTGCCCTGTAGTGGGATCTAACGAGGATATTTCCGGGCCGGTGGTGTCGATCCAGCCGTCAGGACCAGAACAGGCGCCATTGTTTACTTCCTCTATGCCAAGCTCTTTTAAAAAATCACGCATTAGGACATTTCCTCCATATTGATAAATCTCAATCAAAGGCACATCGTTCGTGGGCAAGTAGGGGCAACCCCCTGTGGTTGCCCTGAATCAGGGCAGGCACAGGGGCCTGCCCCTACAATAAATTCGTCATTCATCATTTGGTAAAATCTCAGTCATGGGTTTTTTCCGTTCATAGAACATACCGTTCTCCTGAATTAAAGGGCAGGCACAGGGGCCTGCCCCTACAATAAATTCGTCATTCATCATTTGGTAA
>CAYSHR010000623.1:0-2527 GCA_964430795.1 uncultured bacterium | reverse complement strand
CAACATCCCCAGGCCTGTTTTGCAAAGCGGGAATGGCAGCAATATGTGTGGCCAGACGATAATACAGGTCGGCCCGGAATTTGTTTTGGTCGACCAGTTGTTTCAGGTCTTTGTTCGTGGCAGCAACGATTCGAACATCCACCGACACCGGTTTGCTGCTCCCGACCCGAACGATTTCTCCTTCCTGGAGGACCCTAAGCAAGCGGGCTTGTAATCCCATAGGCAATTCTGCGATCTCATCGAGAAAGAGCGTACCCCCATTCGCTTCTTCAAAGTGACCCCTGCGCCGCGAGGTCGCCCCACTGAATGCTCCTTTCTCATGACCGAAAAACTCGCTCTCGATGAGACTCTCGGGAATGCCTCCGCAGTTCACTGCCACAAAGGGTTTGTCTTTTCGATCACCATGCCAATGAAGAGCCCTGGCAATCCCTTCCTTGCCAGTACCGGTTTCGCCCTGGATGATGGCGGGTAAGTCGGTCTTGGCGAAAATATCCCGGACATCACTAAAAACCTCTCCAAGCGCCGGATCAGCAGAGATCAGCCTTTTCGACTTTCCGTGCTCCAGGGTTTCCAATATGCGCGATGTCTTTTTCATAGGCATCAGCGTAGAGAAAACGATCACTAAAAGTCCTTGGCAAACTATCGTTTTTTTCTCGTTTTTTTCTTGGCTGAAAATGTGCGAAATCGGGATGTTGGAGCGAGTTATCGGCAAACCATTGGCAAATCGGGAGATTATTGGCAAGTTATCGGAAAATTATTGGAAAACCATTGGCAAGTCGGCCGATTCTTGGCAAACTGGTGGTGTTAAACCGATTGAGAGGAGCTATGAGAAAACGCGTTGCGCTTCTAATATCCGCTTTTTTCCTGGCGGCATTTTTCTCAGCTGCCCTATTTGCATCCGAGCAACCGGACTCGCCCAACGACCTTGTGGCAACGGTAACCAAGGTTGTGGATGGCGATACTGTCCACGTCAGGATAAAATCAACCGGCATTAAGGAAAAGGTAAGGATCATCGGACTGGACACGCCTGAGCTTCACCATCCACGAAAGCCGGTCCAGTATTTTGCAAAGGAAGCCAAAGTCCAAGCCGAAAAGCTGCTCAAGGACAAGACGATCACCCTGCGGCTCGATCAGGTGAACGTCGCTAAAGGACACAGGGACCGTTATGGGCGCTTATTGGCTCATGTGATTCTTTCGGACGGGACTTCCTTCGCGGAACGTATGATCCGGGATGGTTTTGGCCACGCCTACGTGAAGTACCCATTTGACCCGCAATTCATGGAGCGCTATCGCCGGGCAGAGCGTGAAGCTCGAAAAAGTAATAAGGGATTTTGGGCGCCACACAAATAAAACAAATATAAATTTGATTATTTTTTTGGATTCAGTAAATATTCTCAAACAAACTATTTGGAGGAATCATGGTAAAAGTGAAAAAACCGATGACAAAAGCACAGGCCGTTTCTTACCTTGCTCAAAAATTTGAAATGACTAAAAAAGACGTAGGCCTGTTTTTAGATGAGATCGTAACCTTGGCCGCTAAAGAGACAAAGAAGGTCGGCGTTTTTACTATTCCAGGAATCGGTAAAATTTCCAAAGCCAAGCGCAAAGCAAGAAAAGGGCGCAATCCAGCTACAGGTGAAGTAATAAAAATACCGGCGAAAACAGTGGTGAAAATACGGATATCTAAAACCTTCCAGGAGATGATTGTCCCACCCAAGAAAAAGTAGTTTGCTGATTAAAGTAGGTATTTGATGACCCTTGGTAAAAAAATGCGCGACAAGAGAAACCACTTAGGCTTTTCTTTGGCGGATATTGCGGGTAAATCCGGCATATCCGCTACATATATTATGAATATAGAAAAGGGGCATCTGCCTAAAGATCAAGTGCTTATAAAGTTAATAAAAGTTCTTGGCCTTGATCTAAAAACCGCACTCAAACAAGCTGAATATGAGCGTGATCCAGAAGCCTATTCAATAAAATACGAATCAGAAGACTTTACCATCAATCATACAGCCTTACCCATTGAAACCATGATTCCTTTAATGAAATATTCTAAGGCGGCAAAGTGGCGTGAGATAATTGATGATGATAAGCCAGAGATTGGACTGAAAGAGATATTTTACTATTCAAATACACCTGATGTCTTTGGCCTGCTTATCAATGATGAAAAGATGAAACCAGTTTTCCAAAAAGGCCATATAGCCATTGTCGATCCCCATAGACGTCCTATTGATGGGGACCTAGTTGTCATTGCAAACCAAAAAAACAGCACAATAAAAAGATATTATCTGATTGATGAAGGAACCATTATGTTTGAGCCATTGAATCCTGCATTTGAAAAGACCGAATTTGAAACAGCAGACTCCAAAAAGAAAGACATCATTGGCGTAATCATTGAGATAAAGCTGCACTGAAAAAATTCTTTTTACACAGCCCTTACCTGTTCAGGAGTAAGGTCTAGCCACATACCCACTTTCGGCTTCGTTTTCACCAGATGGAGCGAAAATTATAACGGTATCATTTGATA
>CAYSHR010000622.1:0-2531 GCA_964430795.1 uncultured bacterium | reverse complement strand
AAGACTGTTTCTACCGGAAACCTGGGAAAGGCCGGTCAGCCCCGGTTTGACATCGAACCGTTTTATTTGTTGGGGCGTATATCTTTCAACCTGTTCCAGTAGCGCAGGGCGCGGTCCGATCAGGCTCATTTGAAAAAAGAGAATATTTATCAACTGGGGCAACTCATCAAGGCTCCACTCTCGTAAAAAAGAACCAACCCGTGTAATTCGTGAATCCTTTTCCTCGACGTTCAAACCAAGGACGAGTTTTTCAGCATTATCAACCATGGTTCTGAACTTATTAACAGAGAAAGGGCGCCCTAATTTCCCAACTCTTAACTGCCTGTAAAAGACAGGACCTTTTGAGTCAAGTTTTATCGCCGCTGAAATTATCAATAAAATCGGAGAGAGAAAAACCAGCGATGCCGCCGCGAAGGAAAAATCAAAAACTCTTTTTGCCAAATATTCAAGTCCCCAGGTTTTGCTGTTTTGGGCCTTTTTAAATGAATCAAGGAGTCTATCAAGAAGTAATCCCCGGCTGAAGCTCTTAATGGCGAGTTTTTTCGCGTTTTTACCCTTCTTTATTCTGGTTGTCTCATTTTTAAAAAGAGAAACTATTCTCTTTGCGCCCTTTGCCGGGTCGTCTGGTGGAAGATAAAGGCCGGCGTCTGCTTTTTCAATGAGTTTGCGAGTCCAGCCATGGCTATTTACCGCGCAGGGCAAACCCGCGGCCAGATAATCAAAAAATTTATTTGGTGAGTTTGTAGCCAATATGGGCAGGTCTTTAAAAAGGGTTAATCCAAGGTCGGCGGCGGCCATGTATTTCGCGATATCCTTCCTTGCGACAGGTTTAATAAAAGATATGTTGTCAATCTCATATTCTTTCGCTCTCTGTTTGACGTTCTCAAGGTCATTACCCTCGCCAATGATGACAAAGCCGATCTTTCTTCGGGTTTGTACGTCCATGGCTTTAGCCATTTTTACAATATAGGTAAGGTCATTAGCAACTCCAACCGCACCGGCATATACAGCTAGAAACTCTTTCTCAATGTTCAGGCTTTTCCTTAGCGTCGCCTTTGTCCCGAGTCCTTTAAAAAGATCGAGGTCCGCGGCATTTGGTACAAGGGTAATTTTTTCAGCCGGGACACCAGTTTCTAAAATGCCCTTTTTCATTCCGGGGGAAAGGGTGACTATCTGAGTAGCGAATCGGTAAAGTAATTTCTCAAATGATTCAAAAACTTTAATTAGAAGGGTATTTCTTATGACACCCAACTCAACAGGCGCCCTGGGCCACAGATCCCGCACTTCGAAAACAAATGGCGTTCCTCTTGTCAACGAAATTGCAAAGCCTGGAAAGCCTATGGATAAAGGAGTTGATGTGGCAAAAACGATGTCGTGGCGCTTTTGAAAAATACCGACAAAAGTAGCCGCGAACATAAAAGCGGTAAAAGAGAGGGCTCTTATGGGGAAGGACATGAGTTGGTGATAAGGGATTTTTATGGAGACGACTTTGATTCCTTCCACGTCAACAGTTTTTATAAAATTCCTTTGAGGGAAAAAGGAGCCATATCTGCTTGCGGTTGTAATTACAGTTACCTTGTGCCCTTTTTTTATCATTCGCCGGGCGAACTCATATCCTCGAGTGCCGCTTATTCCCAAGCGGGTTGAAAAATATTGGTCAATAAACAGAACTCTCATTTATCGAGAACCCTTTTTAATACTTCAATGACATGAAGAGGTGAAATGCTTTCCATGCAATGCTTGTCGCTGAATTTACACCCTGGATATTTTGACAGAGAAAAACATGGTGAACATTCCCAGTCGCTTTTTACATATTCTCCAAAATAAGGTCTTGTGCGAAAAGCCTCGGATGGTCCGAAAACTCCCACGGTTGGAACACCCGCGGCTTCGGCAAGGTTCATGATCCCTGAATCATTTGAGAGAAAAGCCCTGCAAAATCCCATCAATCCCCAAGCGTCGGTTAAATCTCCCCAACCATCAAGAGAAAGCACAGGCGTTGACGCCTCTTTAACGACTTGCTTTCCGGTTCCCTTTTCCGCGGGTCCGTCAAAGACAATGGCTTTTAATCCATGGCTTTCATAGATGGCACGGGCGATCCTGGCAAAATGGCGTGGGGGGTATCTTTTTTCGGAAAAATTCGAGTCTGATCCGGTATGAATTCCAAGGTAATTTTCTGTAGGCTCAAAGCCGTTTTTTGCAAGAAAATCTTTTGCTCTTTTTATGAATTTCTCGGGAATCACATCAAGAGGCGGCCAGAGTTTGCCGATGGAAAAGTCAATGCCAAGTCTTTTTAGAATCATCATATTCCGGTCGAGATCATGGGTGGAGTGAAGAGGATTGATTGGCATAGTCAGGGCAAAGGATTTTCTGCCTTGTATTCTATGACCGGCTCTTTCAGGTATCCTGGCCAGCCAAGGGATCAGGTGAGATTTGTAAGCGGAGGGGTAGGCGAAAAGCGCAATATCAAATTTCTCCTGATATATTTTCTTCAATAAACCAAAACCATTGGCGACAAAGACCTTATCCAGGCT
>CAYSHR010000621.1:0-2531 GCA_964430795.1 uncultured bacterium | reverse complement strand
TCTGAAGATGAGATGCCAAAATGGGAAGTTATTTTTGCGCGAGCCCTAAGTGTCTTCATTGACGAAAATCTGAAAATTTATGTCAAGTTTTGAGACTACTTCGGTGCTAGAGAAAAACAGATACTGGATACTGGTTCCTTGATCCTGGATGAAATAAGGAATTCTTCATTAGGTATTATACCGAATAATATCGCCTAATCATGTTGACGGGCACGAGAAGATGATGAAAAAAGGAGGAATCTTTCAGTAAAGAAATTACCTGGGGTCGAGTATGTACAGCGGGAGCAGGAAGAGCAAGAGAATCAGGGGAACCCAGTGTATCCTGCTGGGGCATCATGTGGCACCTTCCCTCAAAAATCACTCCCTGATCTACCACTAAATTGGCAGTAGTGATATCACCGTAAACCTTTCCCTTTTCGGTGATTTCCAAATGGTTCTTTGCAATGACGTTGCCTTTAAATTCGCCGGCAATGAATACACTATCGGCTTCAATTTCTCCTTCCACCTCGCCAGTACTTCCAATGACAAGAGAGCCGTCACATTCAATCTTCCCCTTTAATTTCCCATCGATACGTGAACCTTCCTTGCAGGACAAAGTTCCTTCAAAATAAGTATGGGGGCCAATGATAGTGTCTATTTCATTCCTCTTTTCCTTACCAGTTTTCATTCTCATCTCCAGAAGTTATAGGGCGTTGAAAATTAATTCCTTTCTATCTCTTTCTCCCTTGCAGCCAATAAAAGATAATCCTTGTCCCAGTCCATCATATAGTTGAAAGGATTTACTCGTTTCCCATTTTTCTTCACTTCATAATGAAGGTGATAGCCTGTACTCCTTCCTGAATTTCCCATATACCCGATTACTTCTCCCCTTTTCACATATTGACCTTTTTTAACCGCGGTTTTTAGCAGATGACCATATATGGTCGTAAAGGTTGAATCATGCCTTACCCTCACGCTTAACCCCATCGACCCCCACTTCCCCTGAAAAATGACTTTCCCTTTTGCAGGAGCCATAATAGGGGTGCCTTTCCAACCTGCAATATCTATCCCCGGATGAAACTCCTTCTTATCGGTAAATGGACTAATCCTCATGCCATAGGCGCATGAAATCCAGGATTTTTGAGGATCAATCGGAGATATGGAGGGCATATGTTCCATTTGTTCTTGTCTGTTTTGCAAAGTGCTAATCATCTGTTGCAAATTGACATCCAGTTGGCTTATGTCTTCAAGAGAAAAGTAGGCGGTTTCAGAAAAATTTCCAAGGCCTGAGGGTGTTGGATTTATCTGAGAATTTAAGTCGGAAGGAAAAGAAAAAGCTTGAGGCGAGGCCTCCTCGCCTCCCTGCCCTATTTTTCCTTCAACAATGCCTTTAGGATTCAGTCCTAAATAGTTTTGAATAAAAACTGCTTGTTCTCGAATTTTTAAAAGTTCATCATTCAGATATTCTGCTTTCCGCTTTTGATCTTCTAAGTTACTTTTAACTAGTCGGCTTTCTATTTCCAACAATTGGGACTGTTGGTTAATTTGATGGTTACGAAACACACTCCATGTTCCAACCCCAGCCCAAAATAAGATAGCCCCCACCATGACACATAAAAAACGCCAGTAAAAGGTAGGAAGAGACAGTCTGATAATACTGTTTCCAGGAGTTGAAGACATAATAAGAAGGG
Source organism: uncultured bacterium (assembly GCA_964430795.1). Taxonomy (GTDB): domain Bacteria; phylum Lernaellota; class Lernaellaia; order JACKCT01; family CAYSHR01; genus CAYSHR01. The sequence goes on along the minus strand of CAYSHR010000621.1, from coordinate 861 downwards.
TATGATATTTTTTTCCTGGCATCATCTATCCTTTTTTCTATGAAGTGAATAACTTATAGTCGCTTCGTAGCCTGGTGGCGTTGAGCGCAATCATCTCGATACCATGCATCCGAATTGGAAAAATCGTAAGTTAATGACGCAATATCCATGCCGTAATGCATTGCCTCGACTCATGTTCCAGGGAAAGCATCTTTTTATTTACGTTTCACGCGGGCACCGCGGAACATCTAAAAAGTACTGACAATCTAAAAGTTTTGATGGCGGGGATAAGCGAGAAATTTTGTTTTAGACGGACTCGATAATGATTACCCATTCCGGAAAGTAGTTGTGGAGACGTTCTACTAAAAATGAGAGTGAAGTTGCTGTTAGTCTGCAACTGTCTAAAATCTAGCTCAGTGAATTGACAAAAAAAACCCTTCTGGGATACAAGGTGGCATTGCAATGATATGAGAAATTTATACGTGGAACGAATGATGATATTGGGGAAGAGAATCAAAACGAGTTGAACCGACTATAACGGTAAAAAAATCGCTGCGATTTCTAAAACATTTTTTAAGGCAACGCCTGTCCCGCCTTGGCGGAACTGGCCCCCGCGATGCAGGATCTTCGATAGGCCCAAGGGGCCTGGATTTCTAGATCAAATTAATAGACCTTTTGTCAAAGAATAGGCTACACTATTTGCTGAAACTTATAAATTGTTGAAGTCCTTCAACTCTTTTTATGTTCTTCTTGACTTTGTGGTAAACAGTGTCAAAGTATAGGGCTAATGGCATTAACTTAAGGGATTCTTCTATTCAGTGCTCGAGAAATGCGTACGACAGAGGGTTTTATGTCCAAGGCGTACGGCATAAGGCGTAAGGC
>CAYSHR010000620.1:0-2583 GCA_964430795.1 uncultured bacterium | reverse complement strand
CTTTTAAGCCCTTTATAATAAGGGATCCGGATCTATTCCCAATATCACAAATGGCGGCTCTGCAACTGATCCATTCTTTTTCTTCCGGGCCGGGATTCTCTTTGTAACCGGCTTTAGGCCAGGGGATTTTAGTAACCGGATTCTTTTTAAAACCTTGAATAAATAGCCGTTCCCTGGTCTGGGGAACACCGAAATCAGCGGCGTTCAATACTTTGAATTCTAAATTGTAGCCCGCGATTTTCAAGTCATTCATTATGGCAAGAAGATAATTTTCGTTACGCCCATGGCATAAACTTTTAGTGTTTTCCAAAAGGAATGCTTTTGGTTTAACGATTTTGATTACCCTAATAAATTCGGGTATGAGATTCCGCTCATCACTCTTCCCAATCCTTTTACCCGCCTGTGAAAAAGGCTGACAGGGTGGTCCTCCAATAACAATGTCCGCTGTTGGAAATTCCGTGACATCCCTGATATCAGCATGCTTTATCCTGCCGATATTTTCCCCATAAACCGAACAGGCCTCTCTGTCATTGTCCAATGCCAATACAATCTTGGTCATCTGCCTTGTAAAATTTCGCCCGAGGAATCGAAAGCCGCCAAGAGCGCCAAGGTCAAAACCGCCTATGCCTGAAAAGAGGGAAATTATTCTCACCTCTTTACTCAAGCGTCGTACTCCTTTATTCCCTTTTCATCTTTAAACGATTCCATTACCTGGTCCCCCAGTAACTCTTTTATCCGATTATTCTCAAAGCCAAGGGTCGCCAATGCCTCTTCCGCAAGGCCCACATCAAAAAGAAGTTTTGCCTTATCAAGGGCCAAAGAAGGGTCTTCCTTGTCAAGGTCGGGAAAATCCACTGAAACAATGACATCCTGCTCCTGTTTTATCTCACCGGACATTACAAGGGCGTACCTGCACAACCGGGCAAACCCTCTTTTTAACCGGGCCTGAAGGTTTTTGACATAGCGTCTTCCCTGGGCGTTTAAAATCACCAGAGCCTTTCCGCTGGTGGCGCCGACTCTGGCCATCTCTTCTATTTTATCTCTGGAAATGCCTGCGATCCTGTACATTGAATCGAGGATTTCCGTTTTTTCCTTAAAAAGGCAATCCGCGGCGCCATCACCCGAGACCTTCTTTATCGGTGTGGCCACAAGGGATCCGGGCGCCACAGTTATATCGCCATCGGGCAACGGCGCGCCGGAATCTTCCGTGCAATAAAGACCCCAGGGACCATATTTATTTGCCCGTGCGATATTTGTAAGACAGCGATTGAGATTATCCTGAGGTTCAATCAGATCGGAAATTCCCGAACGTCCATGGGGGCTCCCCTCAGAGTCCTCCCGCTTTATCAGCACCAGAGGAATAAAGCCAAAATCATGTTTTTCCTTTTTTGCTTTTCCATCCGACTCAAAAAGATATCCGGCGCCGTCTATTGTCTCCTTAATCTGAACCTCACTTTGAAAATCCTCGCCCTCAAGCTCTTTTTTCCACTTCGCGACAAAGGCTGTGATTTTATAAACATTGTCAGGATTTGTGATGATCTCCAGCGCGTCATCGGGAATCCTTCGAACCGTCGGCATACCATCCCGGATTATTACCTTTAATGCCGTCTCGCCATCCAGCTCCAGGCAGAGAAGAATTTCTCCCACAAACTCCATAAATGAACAGCCGTCTCCAAAGTGGGCTCCTTCAAGCCAACCATTCAGCCAATGATCAAGATGGGCTATTCGCTTTTTTGTCTTGGGATCCAGCACATGGAATCGTATTTCATCAACAGGCATAAGGCTCACCCGCTTCTCGATAATCGCCCTTATCTCATTCTGGGTAACAAAATTTTGTATGGATAAAGGAATTGTAACCTCAGGATCCTTGAACCGTGAAATAAAACCAGAATACATGACATTAATATCGCCAAGAAAATAATTCCTGTTTTTCTCAAGAGCTGTTTTTCGTTTGGACATTAGAAGGGCGCCTCCTTTTTGATTTCAGGTTTTTGCCAATAGGAATAGACATGGATCATTCTGACTTCAGATTCCCGCCATAAAAAAATTTCATGCCTGGTAGTCAACTCAACAAAACCATTCTTGTGAATAAGCTTCTTTACACCTCGTAGAATTCGTGCCGGCCCTCCAGCCATAAATTCAATCCGGGCATACTTTTTCCTTCGAAAAAACCAAAATCCTTTTCGCAAAACTGATCTCCTGGTTAAAATTCATCTGAAATAAAAGCCGGCGTTGTTTTTCAATACCGTTGGCCGGCAACCTTGATTTTCCCGCTTCCCTTAATGGGCCATAACCTGTTTACGCAATATCCAAGAGCGTCCGAGGCGTGGGTAAGCTTAGGGTCTGATTTATCAAGCCGCCTTGTACCCGGCTTAAATCCAACTCTGCTCAGATCCTCAACAAGGGCGTCACACCGGGGATTGACAAAAATCCCTATCTCTCCATTGGCGTTTTTTAACTTGCCGTTTACAGCCGCCACACGATCAAGAACAGGGGGATTCGCTTTTGACACCCGGATATCTTTCAACCCGCCGTTTTGCAAGATTACGTAGTCTGAAATCGTGGTGCTGTGATGTCCCGCGG
>CAYSHR010000619.1:0-2585 GCA_964430795.1 uncultured bacterium | reverse complement strand
CCTTATGATGCCTGGTATGGACGGTTTTGCTCTTATGAAAAAAATTCTGGTCAGATCTCCCGAGGCGGTAATTGTGATGATAACCGGCTACGCGAGTTTTGATACAGCTATCAGGGCAATAAGAGACGGCGCACATGAGTTTGTCGCAAAGCCATTTAACCTCGATGATATTTTGGATATAGTAAAAAAGGTATCTACCGTGGAAAAAGCCGGTGGTTTGAAGAAATTTGACATTTCCAAGGTTTCCTGAATAGTTTTACCATAAATAAACCAATCCTCTCCTTTGGCAAAGGGTTCGCTTGCAACCCAATTGTAGGGCATTAAAAGCAGCCGCAACATTCCTGGGGTAAATTATCATCCTCTGTTTTATCCGTCGTTTCATCAGGCTGGGTTGCCTTGCCCATTTTATCATCATCAGAGATTTCAACTGTCAGTGCGGGGGTGTTAAAAGGTATTTTTGCCTCCATGGCCTCTTTTGTCTTTTCAACCAGTTGTTCAGACCTTGCCCCCGCTCCCGGGTGCTTATCAGCATAAGGCGCCATCATTTCAAAAATATGGATCGCGTCATCGAACCGCCCAAGGGCAACATAGGCGTTTCCAAGTTTTTCAAGACCCAAAAAAGACCAGTTTGAGCCCGGATACTTCTCAATGATCTGTTTGAAATATTTTACCGCCTCCAGGTTCTCGCCACCGCGTGCAAGGGTGTCCCCTATCCAAAAACCGACCTGATCTCTCTTGGAAAAATCGGGATATTTCTCAAATATGCTCTTCATTATCTCCATGGTTTTTGGAACGCCGATTTTAGGAATATTCTTCATAGCCTTATTGAATAAAATCAGAGCCTCGCCGCCTTTTCTGGTGGCGGCCAAAAGAACAGTAAGGCGCTTTTGAGCTCTTTTTGACCAGGAATTGGAAGGATAATTTTCTATTGCCCTGTTATAGGCGATCTTTGCCCTATCGAAATCCTCAAGTTTTCTTTCGCTTATGATGCCGGCCTGGTAGAGGGCCTGGGCCGCCTTGCTAAAATCGGGATGCTCTTCTACAAGTTGAAACAGAAGATCAACCGACTCCTTCGGACTACCTTCCCTTGATAACTCAAGAGCCCGGTCAAATATCTGCACCGGAGTTTGTCTGGAAAAACTCAATGTGGGAATAAGGAAAAAAAACAGGGATATTAAAAGGATGATTCGTTTTAAAAGAACTTCTCTATTCATATCGCTCCCGCAATATCAGCAACCGCATCCGCCCGTATCGCCATCATCACCTGAATTGTCCAGGTCAGACGAAGGTCCCTTGTCATCATCGTCGTCATCATCAAAAATGTCGTCGTCATCCCCATCATCATCAGGACCGGCGCCGGGATCATTGGTAAAGGTAATTTCTTTCTGATATGGAAGAAAGTTATGCCCTGAAACTACCAGGAGGGCGTCCATATCTTTTGTAACCTCAGTCAAAAGAGGCACCGCTGTCTTGGTTCCGGGCTTTATCAAAGCCGTGCCTAAAAGAGTATTTCCCGAAGATACGCCAACCTTGGCAAAAACAAAATCACCTGATACTTCAATGTTGATATTGGTGGCCGGCACGGATATCTCTGTTTTATGCTTTACTTCAATATTCTTTGGATACGAAGTCCAGGCCATGGTTTCAGGATCGCCAAAGAGATTGTACATCTCAAAATACATAGTAGTGGTTCCACCTCCGGCGGCCCACTCAAACAGAACGTGCTTGGCATAATCGGTAAACCCGGAAAACCAGGGGATTTCCAGAAAATCAGGCTCTTCCTTTAACTCAAAGGTCTGGGAGCCGTAAAAAAGACCCCACATCATTCCCCGTTCCAGGATATCGTCTTCATCCCAGGTGCTCGATACTGAACTGGCGTACATGGCCACTGAGCCGGACTTGGCCCTTTGCCACGTTTCGGCAAAGCACTCGTCAGCCTGGAATTTTCCCGTAAGGCAGGCGAAGGAACTGACAAAAGGGTAAACTGAGTTATTCAGATTAGTTACCTGGCTCGCGGTAACCGGGGGTCCATCAACCCAGCCTGTCACTTCACCATGCCCGCTGTATGTCAAAAAAGCCGTACCTGAATTTATGGCTGAGAGTACCTGACTTGTTGTGGCGCCCTGCTTGTTATAGTACTTTTCACAAACAAAGCCTTCCGGTTCAAAAATGTTTGTACATACAGCATCATGAGAACCTTGGGTAATCCAGGATCTGTCTCTACTAGCCATAAATGTCGCCATGTTGAGCCATACATCGCTTTTCCAGTTCCCAAATTCATAATCGAGGGTTTTGTTGACCATCCTTTCAAGTTGAACAAGGTTTCTGGCGGAAAAACGCCCTATTCCAAGATCAGCAAAGAGGTCCCCGCCGTCAATAGCGGCGTAATATAAATCGGTAGCGGGACTCTGGCCACCATTTCCAACAAAATGGGGAATTGTGTTTGTATCTCCCACAAGTAGTACAAAACCCGGTGGAACATCCCAAGTGTTATAAGCATTGGTGATGTAATTTCGAATCTGGGAAGATGTGGCGCCCGCTTCGTTCAGGTCCGCCAATTCAACATTGTACCCTTTGCTCCTTTT
>CAYSHR010000618.1:0-2594 GCA_964430795.1 uncultured bacterium | reverse complement strand
GTCATAACCAGAAAAATCCAACAGGGAATTAGTGTCGTGGAGAGGAACTCAAACATACCTCAACCGGATAATTTGACGAATAGGGTGGAATAAAAGCATGATGCCGTCATCTTTGTTTGTTAAACACATTTCTCTGCCCTTAATCATGAAAAGAGACGGCTTGAACCATTTCAACCGGAATCTGAATGATCTGAATAAGTCTCAGTTTTGGTCATCAGATGATTTGCTGACATCTCAATTTGACCGCCTCAAAAAATTGCTGATTCATGCCTATGAAAATACCAATTATTACAAAGACTGTTTTGATGAGTTTGCATTTAGCCCTTATTCATTTAAATTTGGCGATGGCCTCTCAAATATTCCTTTACTTTCAAAAAACATCATCAGAGATAATCTCGACCGGATTGTAGCAAAAAACATCGACAAATCAAACCTACATAGCGCCGAGACAGGCGGCACGACCGGGGTAAAGATGGAATTCTATAGAGATAATGCCTGTCTCTCCCAAAAAGAAGCGGCTTTGTATCGTTTTGACCAATGGACCGGGTGGGATCTGGGTGAACACATGGGAATTGTGTGGACCGCCCAACAGGATTACATCGGCCATTGGACACTTAAAAGCAAAATAAAGAATGAACTTACCTTCAAACAAGTTGTATTTCCTGCAGCCATTATCACTGAGGAATTGATTGAAAACTATATCAGACTGTTGATCTCTAAAAGGCCGACCATGATCCGGGCTTTTGTGAGCCCTCTCTATGAAGTGGCAAAATATATCCGGGATAAGGGTATTGAAACCATCAGACTCAAAGGAATCACTACAACCGGCGAACCCCTATATGCACATCAAAGAAAGGCCATTTCGGAAGCCTTTCAATGTGATGTCTTTGACTCATATCGATCTCGCGAAACCGGACCTCTGGCACAGGAATGTGAATATCATAATGGAATGCACATCAATGCGGAATCACTGTTTATCGAAATCGTTCCTCCTACGGAAAAAGGGTCCTTGGAAGATGGTCTCGGTGAAATAGTTGTGACGGATTTGCTGAATTACGGCATGCCATTGATCCGTTATAAGATGGGAGACGTGGGGATGCTCTCCAGCGAATCATGTGCATGCGGCAGAGGGCTCCCGATTCTCAAAAAAATTTCAGGAAGAACTGCCGACCTTCTCTATACGCCGGAAGGAAAACGGATTACCGCCGGATCCCTTGTCCTGTATCTTGTTGATGAAGCGCCCGGCTTATTGGGACAAGTTCAGCTGATTCAAGACAGGCTGGACCATTTGACCATAAAAATGACAAAGGACCCTTCACCTTCACAAGAAATTCTGGACTATCAAAAGTCTACGGTTAAAAGACTTTTTGGGAATAAGATGCACCTTTCATTTAAACTGGTTGATAAGATCCCATCGGAAAAGTCCGGGAAATATCGCTTTACAATTTGCAAGCTGACTGAAAAAGACCTGAAATTATGAAAATCTGTTTTGTCGGAGACATTTCTCTGAATGACATGCATGGTGATCTTATTAAGACAAAGGGGCCAAATTTTCCTTTTGAACAGGTCAAATTTCTATTCGATAAAGCGGACATTTTAACTGGAAATCTGGAAAGCCCGCTGGTTTCCTTGAAAAACACGCCCGCGTTTCCGACAAAAACGCCTTTGCGGGCAGCCCCTGAGTATATCAAAGGGCTTAAATGGGCCGGCTTTGATGTGCTGAATCTCTCCAATAACCACATTCTGGACTATGGCGGGATTGGCATTGCTGAAACCGTAAATCATTTGAACGCGCATGACATCAAATATTTTGGGTATGGCCAAGATGTTCAGTCCGCAAGGAACATGGAAATTATTACCAACGGCTCAACCCGAATCGGCTTTATTGGATATACCGATGTTCATATTGACTCACCGTTTTACGCTGATAAATGCAACAGGGGAATCGCGAAGTTTGATATCAATGACGCCAGGGAAAACATAAAACAAAATCGGAATCAAGTTGATATTCTCATTGTCAATTTGCATTGGGGGATTGAGTATTTCCACCTTCCGACTCCGAATCAGATTCTTTATGCCAGGGAACTGATTGATGCGGGGGCCGATATTATAATCGGACATCATCCCCATATGCTGCAGGGCATAGAAAAATACAGGCATGGAATTATCGCGTACAGTCTGGGGAATTTTGTTTTCTCGGACATCATATGGGATTGGGAAACCGACGCAGGGGAACAACGATCTACCTACTATCGCTTTTCAAAAAGAAACCGGGAGAGCATTATCCTTCTGGTTGATATCGATCAGAAAAATGGTCCAATGGATTATTCGCTCTATGGTGTATTTAATTCCTTTTCCGGCCAGGTTGAATATCCATATCAAAGAGCTGAGATCCGGATTAATGAATTATCCAAATCTCTATATCATCAGGACTATGCACGGTTTTTCCTGAGGGAATTAAAAAAGTTTAAACGGCGGACCATGATAAAACAGACCCTTAGGCGTTTTGCTAGAATTTATAAAATTAGACCAAAACATCTTTTTGAGCTGACATCTTTGATACGTAAATGGAACCAATCCGGATCGCCTATTTT
>CAYSHR010000617.1:0-2601 GCA_964430795.1 uncultured bacterium | reverse complement strand
TGCTGCCCTTTGGCGCCCACCGAATCATTATAAAAGCGCCGCTATAGAATCCCGCGGCAGCCCAGGCGGCGGTTGGCCCTCTTAACTGATATCCCAGAAAAAACAGGAGAATAATAATTGCCACATCAGACAATACGGTAACAAGGTGAGCGGCCTTTGGATTGTTTCCGAATATCTTGAAGCCCGCGATATAGAGATAATAAATTCCAGGGGGCATATTATCAAAATCATCCGTATAATCCGCCACTCCTCTTTCAATTCTATCGGCGGTATATAAAAAAAGCCCCTGGTCAAATTCTATGGATTTGTTGGCAATATCAAATCGCCAGATTAAGCCGATAACAATCAATGAAAGGAAAAGCAGGGCAAGGAAATATCTGGTTAGTTTCAGCCCCAACCTAACGCCCTTTTGGTAAAAGATGATCCCGTTTTCCAAAATAGATGGCTATCATCTCTTTAATAGTGTAAATAAATCTCCCAGGTGAATTATATTTTGGCTCCCCTGCCGGTCTTTCTCTGTGGCGGATTATCATCTCATTTAAGGAATATCCCGCCCTTTTTGCTAAAACGGGAATAAATGAGATGGCGTATTTATACAATTCAATGGATTTTATCGCCTCGGGTTTATAAGCCCGCAACGTGCAACTATTGTCATGGACTGGAACTTTAAACAATATTCTAATCAGAATATTAAAAATCCTGCTTGGAACAAGCTTACCCCAATATGGGTCCTTTCTATCTTTCCTCCAACCACACACAAGGTCATACCCGGAGTTTACCCCGGCAACAAGAGCGGGAATATCCCTGGGGTCGTGTTGGCGATCCCCATCCATGGTGACTATAACCTCCCCGACAGCGGCCTTAATTCCTTTAAACATTGCCGGAATCTGACCAATATTTTTTTCCATTTTCAAAAGCCGGACTCTGTTGTCATTCTTTGACGCTTTTTCCACCTCAGCGACAGTTCCGTCTTTGGAACCGTCGTCAACAAAAATTACTTCAAAGCCCCCTTCGAAATTATCCAGCGCGTCAATAATCTCATTGGCCTGGGCAATAATATTCGGGGCTTCGTCAAATACGGGAATGACAACGGAAACCGCTGTTTTGTTCACTTGCGCCTCAATTTTGTTTACTCCAATACAGAATATCATTAAGATATGATCCAGTCAATTTTGTCTGTTTTGAAATAAACAATCTTTTACAAATCATAGCCGCAAGAGAGGGTCGGGATGACAAAACAAACCCAATAGATATTTTTATATTAAAGATAAATGGTTAAAAAGCCGTAACATATTGACAGTACTTAATTATTAATGGTAGAGAAATATAAGTGTAATTTGCTGTGGGAGACGGTATTGACTGACGATGTCGCCAAAAAAGTAAAGGGGCTTCTAAAAGGGCAGAATCTAGGCGTGCTGGGCACCAGCGATGGCGGGCATCCATATACCAGCCTTGTTGTTTACGCCGAGTTGCCCACCCTTTCCCAAATAGTATTTTTCACTCGCAGAGACCGAACCAAATATCAAAATCTGAAAAGCGACAGCAGAGTTTCCATGTATATAGACTCAAGAGATAAAACCGTCAGAGATCCCACTTCCATTGAAGGTTTGACAGTAACCGGAGTCGCGTGGCAGATAAATCCCAGCGAAGAACGTGACGAGCTTAAAAATCTCTACATTGAAAAGAACCCCCATATGGACTTCTTCGCCAATGACCCTGATTCCACAATGTTTAGAATAAACGTAGAAAATTATAAATACGTGGTTAACTTTGATGAGTCCTATATTTTAAAAGTCTGAATCTTTTTTTCTCTTCTTTTCCAGGTTCATCTGATAATGCAAAAAAGGGTGGGTAAAGACATTTGGGCAAAATTGTAACAAAATTCATTTTTATTCAATAAACAAAGATTAATTTTATTTACTAATCTGAAAAACCTTCAAGTTTGAAAGGGGCAAAGCATGGCGAGAAAAAAAACAAAATTAGTTTATACCTTTGGAAATGGAAAGGCCCAGGGGAAATCCAAGATGAAAAATCTTCTTGGCGGCAAGGGCGCGAACCTGGCCGAGATGAACCTGGTGGGTCTTCCGGTTCCGGCGGGATTTACAATAACCACTGATGTATGCACCTATTTTTCAACCCGAAAAGGAGCCTACCCTCCTGGTCTTAAAAAAGATGTGGATAAGGCGGTAAAAAGCATAGAAAAAGTAATGGGCGCCAAATTTGGAGACCCAAAAAATCCTCTTCTGTTATCAGTAAGGTCCGGGGCCAGGGAATCCATGCCGGGAATGATGGACACGGTTTTGAATCTTGGCTTGAATGAAAAAACCCTTCAGGGTCTTATCGATAAATCAGGAAACGAAAGATTCGGGTGGGACTCATACCGCAGGTTTATCCAGATGTATGGCGACGTGGTTCTGGGTCTTAAACCCCAGTCAAAAGAGGAAGTCGATCCCTTTGAACTGATCATTGAGAAGCTCAAAGCTAAACGAAAGGTGGAAAATGATCTTGAGCTTACAGTGGACGACCTGAAACTTCTTTCCAGGCAGTTCAAAGCTATTATCAAAAAGAAGCTTAAAGTCGATTTCCCTGAGAATCCGAAAG
>CAYSHR010000616.1:0-2603 GCA_964430795.1 uncultured bacterium | reverse complement strand
CTTTTTAAAAGGCAAACAGGATATGTGAGCCTCCAAAAGAGAGATGTTTCTTTTTTCCTCCCACCTGGAAAGAAAATTTGCCACATAAAGCGCTTCACTATTCTTGTCAATTCCATAAACTCTATTGGCAAACTCAGCCGCCTTTAGAATCCGCTTCCCCTTTCCAACCCCTATGGTCATAACATTGGAGCCTTTTCGAATGAAGGGTTTAAACCAGAATTTTTCCTGTTCATCATAGAAAAGTTCCAAAGGGCGCCCTTTCCCTGATTCCCTGTTTGTCATCCCAACCAGCAAAGGAGTAAGCCTTTGAAGCATTCCATCTAAATAGCCAAAAAGCGTTAACCCGATTCTTGCTCCGATAGACCGTAAAGGTTTATCAACTCGCTCCCTTGCCATTGACCGTGAACCAAAATATCTACCCAGATTTATCCAGAATCGCCTTCTTAAAGAGAACATGGCCCAGTAGAAACTTTTATATTTCCCAACAGAGGTAAAAAGATCATAAAAAGTTCCAACTATAAAATCAAAAGCAATGTGTCTTTTCGAGAACCTGCCTTCAGAGAATCCCATAAGAGATCGGGCTTTTGACTCATTGTAAAAACGATGAAAAAGCTGCCTTGGAGTCTCATTATGACTGTGAAAAACCGTTGCTGTCGGTTCGTAAATAAAAACCCAACCCTTTTGCATCATTCCCCTTGACCATTTCAGGTCTTCAGAATATGGAAGAGCCTCATCAAAGGAAACATCCTGCCAGGCCTTTTTTCTAATTGCCGAGTTGGCGTTGGAAAAGGTTATGGATGAATTATAATCAAGATATTTTCTATCAGTTCCGAATCGCCGGTAAAGCCCCCTCCTGTCAAATGGATTGCAATCCGGATGGGGTAAGGACTTGCCCATAACGCCGGCCACATTTTCATTACCAAATGGTTCAATTATGTTTTTTAACCAGTCTCTATCAAAAGGCAGGGCGTGAGCCGACAAACTGATAAGAAACTCTCCCCTACTCTCTTTTATTCCTACGTTAAGAGCCTTTCCATAAGTGAATTCATCAGCGGAAAGCTCCATAACCTTGACATCATATTTTTTTGCGATTTCAAGAGTTTTGTCCGTGGAGCCTGAATCTACGATTATTATCTCAAAGTCGTTATAACTTTGGTCAACAAGCCTATCAAGAGCGGCTTTTATAAAAGCCGCCTCATTCTTGGTTCGAATTATTATCGATACTGCCGGATTCAACCGTACCCTCTCCATCTGAAATTTCCTCAATGATCTCGATTCTTATCTTTCTGACTACTATCTTTCCTATTTGAGGATTTTTTTTCCATATCAACCTAAGTTTAATCATACTCAAGGGCTGAGGCGGAATAAAATTAAAAATCAGGGGATAAAAGCCCTCCCCGTCCATATTCAATTTATCACATGCCGGAATTGACCCATGTCGCCTTATGACGCATCCCGCGCCTTTTGACCAGATTTTATAATCATAAGGATGAATCACCTCAAATCCAAAAGCCGCGCCTGATCTTAACTGTTGCCCAATAGGTTTGATTTCGGCACTGAATCTATATCTCTTTCCCGGAGTAACATCAATTATCTGGCTTAGGTGGTAGTACTGTTTTGGCGCCTTATGCAACTCCAGAATCGCTCCGGGTTTTTCAGGCGCGAAATCAATAGACACGCCGGGCATTTTCATATTCACCCAATCAGTAAAGAAACTTTCCGGAATTTTCATAAAATCCGGGTTTGCCACAAGATTGGTCCTATCCTCAGGCCAGATGGGTTCACCTTTAAGCCTCTTCGATTTTTCCCAGGCGATTCTCCCATAATCAAACCGCCAATGAGAAACAAAAGCCTTTGAAAGTCTTTCCTGGGCTTGGGCGGTTTCGGGCACAATGGCGTCCAGTTCGTCGTACCCGTTTTTCCAAAGAGCGACATTATCCACGATGGTCTCAAGGGCGTCTAACCTGATCCTGAGAGCATTTCTATAATATTCGGCGGCTATATCCTCGCGGCCGGCCTTTTTTGCCAAATTTCCGGCATAAAGATAGAGGGACGGATCCTGCCCCTCAAATTTCATGGCCCTTTCAAGTTCGGCGATAATCTCATCGCCTGTAATTTTCTCATCCTCAGGCAAAAGCTCCGCTGGAAGATTTTCCTCCAATGCGATAAGGGCGTTTAATCTCCAGAATCTAGCGCCTTTTACCAGATAATTTAGTTTTATCGCCTTGTCATAATTTTCAATAACCCTGGCATAGAGCTCGTTTTTCTCCCACTCCCCAATGTCGATCTGGAGCATATCACAAATATTCGTGTTACTCCTCAGGTCATTTTTCGCCGCGATTCTGTGTAATATTCTGCCCATTTCAAAGTAGGGCAAACTGTTTTTCGGCGCCCATCTTATTGCCTTTTCCAGTCGAATATATTGATTTGCCAATTGATTATCATCAAGGTCAATTGCGCCATCCCTGGCCTTTGAGGCGACAACCTTATATTTATGAAAGCTCCATTCTGAAATCAGAACAGTAATGGATTTACCCAGAATCAGTACAAGGAACAGCAAAAAGAAAGAAGAATCGGGTGAAATCAAGGGAAATGATGGGGAA
>CAYSHR010000615.1:0-2637 GCA_964430795.1 uncultured bacterium | reverse complement strand
AGCCATAAGGCACTTCAGTGGAAATCCTCTGAACGCTCTGATATGCGTGCTCAGGATGGGGAATGTAATGAAAAACGAGCAATATGCCTGTTCCAACCAGGGTGAAAAACATAAGCAAAGGGATTCCACCAAGACAGAACCACCATAATTTCATGTGGCCGGGTAATTGTTCGCTTATGGATTCTTCTTTTATAGTTTTAAAATCAAGAGGAAATCTTTCATTTATCCACCTTTTTACCGGCCCGTGCTCAGACATATCAAGCCTCCACCAGGGAAACATAAATATTGCCGTTTTCAACTTTTACCGCGAATTCAGTCAATTTTTTTGAGGGCGGACCGGAAACCACGCTTCCATTGGGATCGAAAATTCCTATGTGGCAAGGGCACAAAAATCGATCCCTGTCTGATTCCCACTTTACGTCACAGCCAAGGTGAGGGCAGACACTCGAAAAAGCTCGAATCTCCCCTTTTCGATTTACCAGCAATACAGCCTTTCCCTTAAAATCCCTGAACTTAAAATGGCTTCCTTCCGGCAATTGCTTGCTGTTTGTTATAAGCACATCCACATATTTGATGGAGTTCTTTTGAGGAACAACAAAGTTAAAAGCGAAGTATCCACCAACACCAAGGCAGGTGGTTATGCCGGCGCCCATTAAATAAGAAAGAAAATCTCGACGTGTAGATTCATCTCCCATAAAAGAACCCCTTTGGTCATTTTCTTTAGCCACTATTACCATAGTTCCTATAGAAATTATAGGGTATTATCCAGATAAGTATTTTTTTGGGATAAATCCGCGTCGCCTGAAAAGCAGGCTCTTTGTCAGCCTCAACTGAATTTCCTTGGTTTAGATTGATGAATTGATTACTATGCTTTTAAATTCAGTTGCCAATGCCGGAGTTTTCTTATGCTTGACTTCATAACCCGCCACGGTCCCGCCATGCTTCTTCATCTGATGGCATTCCAGTTTAATCACAGAAAATCTCTAAGGAAATATTTAAAAAATATGGATGGGTGGTTCAATTTTACCGTGGGTCTTCGCACGGAGAAAGGTTCAGCGGAGGCGGGCATCAGGTTTGAAAATGGGAAATGCACAGTTCTGCCCAAAGTCCCCAAGGAAGCCGACGCGGTAATGTTCTTTACTGACGAAAAGGCGTTTTTCAAGATGCTGCGACAAACCCCCAATGAAGCCCTTAACATGTTGATGTACGGCAAAATAAGGACAACGGGCAATTTTACATACCATTCCCTTTTTAACTTCTATTTATCCCGAATGGCCGGTCCGGCTCACAGGGCTATGGAAAAAATAAGGCAGAAAAAAGAAACCAAAGAAAAAAAACAATACGGAAAAACATCAGGAAAAACAGTAAAAGATTTGCGCAAGAAGAGAGTCCCGCGGCTTCGGGCAAAAAACACTGACCCAAAGGTCAAACACCTTGAGAATCCATATCTCACGGATATGAAGGTGGAAGATTTTCCCAGGCTGGTTGAATTTCTCGTTAACCATTTTGAAAAACGGCCGGAAATATGCCCGGAAAGACCGAAAATCCTTACCGGATGGTTCAGGGAAAATGGATTTGAGAATCAGAAGGATAAAAAGCCATGGAACCCTGTTTTACGCCAGGCTCTTGCTTTAAAACATCTGATGAAAAACAAGAAACCCATTATCGGTAAAAATGATCTACTTGCCGGAACCACAACCTCAAAAGATGTGGGAGTTATTCTCTATCCCGATGCCCACGGCGCGTTAATATGGGGCGAGCTTGAATCGGTTGGTCACAGGGAACTGAACCCCTATGACATCTCCGAAAAAACCGTTGAGATTCTCCATAACCAGGTGTTCCCATATTACATTCACAGGAACTTCAGGGAGTTGGTGAGGAAGAAATACGACAACCCTTTATGCCAGCAACTTGATGAACGTTTCGCGGTCTATTTCGTTTGGAAATCCGTTGGCATATCCCACACCATTCCCGACTTTGAAAAACTGCTCAAAACAGGCGCTAATGGAATTATTAATGAAATAAAGAAAAAATTAAAAACGGTAAATGGAGACCAGGAAAAGGCAGCCTCTCTGAAGGCCATGATTATTACTTTGGAGGGGCTGAACGAATATGCTCGAAACCTTGCCGCAAAAGCGAGAATAGAGGAGAATCAGGAAAAGGACCCTGTCAGAAAAAAGGAACTTTTAAAAATCGCCGACGTTTGTGAAAAAGTTCCCGCCGCGCCGGCCGCGACTTTGTATGAGGCGGTTCAAGCTATTTGGATTTCTTGGGTCGCCCTTCATATGGAAAACACCAACACCGGTTTATCTCTAGGGCGTCTTGACCAGTTGCTTCAACCATATTTTGAAGCTGATATGTCAAAGGCCGAAACTGGTAAGGAGAAGGAAAAACTGATCTACCGGGCGGTTGAACTTATCGGATGCCTATATATGCGGTGCGCTGATCACCTTCCCCTGATTCCCGATATTGGAAATTATCTTTTTGGGGGCAGCTCCTCTAACCAGGCAATAACCCTGGGCGGGGTTACTTCTGATGGAAAAGACGCTGTTTGCGATATGACATACATCTTTCTGAAAGTCACCGAGATCCTTGGAGTTCGAGATCCCAATGTTAACGCCAGGTATGATCCTCAAA
>CAYSHR010000614.1:0-2639 GCA_964430795.1 uncultured bacterium | reverse complement strand
GAAGGACCTGATAGATATATGCTTTCTCCAATTCCAGCAGAGTATAGTTAGTTGGCAATTGCTGTGTGGAGAATTCCGAAAGCCTTGTTGCTTGTGGCGGCAGATCCTCAAGATTGATATGGTCATTTGATGAGAGAATTACCGCCCGTTCAATTACATTCTGAAGTTCCCTTACGTTGCCGGGCCAGGCGTAATTTAGAAGAACCTTATAGGCTTCCCGGGATATGTTCTTTATTGATAAGTTGCTTTCTTTACAGAAAGATTCGAGGAATGACTCAATAAGGATGGGAATATCCTCTCGCCGCTTAATAAGTTGAGGAAGTTCAACCGCGAAGGGCGACAGTTTAAAATACAAATCAGGATGAAAAGATTCGCTTTTTTCGGCTTCATCACAAGAGCCCATCATGGCGCTGATTATCCTTGTATCAGGAGTAACCGGTTTATCAGTTCCCTGGGGGACATATCTTCCTGTCTCCAGGTATGTCAAAAGGGTGTGCTGGCATTGTAACGAGAGGGAATCAATGTCATCCAGAAACAAGATGCCCTTATGGGCCTTCTGAATCATTCCCAAATCATCCTTGTCTCCAAAGATATGGGACTCCTGGGAGCTTTGGGGCAAAGCGGAGCAGGTTACTATCTCAAAAGGCATATCCTCTCTATTGCCTGACCTGTGGATTACCTGAGAGAAAAAGTGCTTTCCAGTGCCGCTGTCTCCGATAAAAAGCACCGGGGTCTGCTCAGAGGCCATTCTCGATACATTTAGAAGAATGGATTGCATTGCCATGCTTTTAGCCACAAGCCCATTGATGGAATAACGCCTTTCCATCTCATTGCGAAGCCTTTGGACCTCCTTTCTAAGAGAAACCAGTTCCATGGCCCGATTGATTACAAGGATAAGCTCTTCCACTTCAAATGGCTTGGTAAGGTAGTCGTATGCGCCGGCTTTCATGGCTTCTACGGCATTTTTGACGCTGCCATAAGCGGTCATCATAACAACAGGTGGAGCGTAGGAGAGCTTCTTTAGACATGTGAGGAATTCGATGCCATCCATTGTAGGCATCCTGATATCTGAAACTATGATATCGACAGGGCTTCGGGACTTTATGTAATTTATTGCCTCTTTGCCGTCATTAAAGGATTGAACCTGGAAACCTTTTTTATTCAGAAATTTTTCAAGACTCCAGAGGATTTCTTTCTCGTCATCCAGAAGCAAAACCGATCCAGCGTTTCCCATGACAAAAACCTTTTTTAATAAAAGAACACTTTAAAAGCGCCTCCACTGTCGCGTAATATTAATATAACTCAATATTTATGCAATAAAGATTAAGGGTAAATTGAAAATATAGTAAAATTTCTTCTGCGATATAGTTCACTTTGTTGCTAAAAAAGACTATTTCTGCTATTTGTTTCCTCTGGCTGTCTGATGATTAAGTCAGTGTGGCCATGTTATTATGCTCTTTTTATTAAGGTGTTTGTAAGAAACCGGGCAGAACCAAAATTTTGAAAAACATGAAACCTAAAAAAGATAAAACAGAAAAGAAAACAAAAAAAAAGAAGAGGAAAGTTCATGAGAAAGACCTTGTTCACATTGGACCTTTGTCCAGATATCTAGCTGAAGTCAGACAACATCCTCTTTTATCCAGGGAAGAAGAATATGACCTGGGCGTAAAGCTTTTTGAGAACAAGGATCAGGAAGCGGCGGCCAGGCTTGTAACCTCAAATCTTCGTCTTGTAGTGAAGATCGCCATGGAATACCAGAGAACCTTCATCAATGTTCTTGACCTTATTCAGGAAGGAAATATTGGTCTTATGCAGGCTGTGGCCAAGTTCAATCCATACAAGGGCGTAAAGCTGTCCAGCTACGCCAGTTGGTGGATCAAAGCCTACATTCTTCGCTACATACTAAATAACTGGCGGATGGTGAAAGTTGTCACAACTCAAACCCAGCGAAAGTTATTTTATAATCTTAAAAAAGAGAAGGATAAATTGGAATCCATGGGATTCAGTCCCACAACAAAACTCCTGGCTGACAAACTTGATGTAAAGGAAAAAGACATAATTGAAATGGACAAGAGACTCTCCCAGGGCGAACTTTCCATGGATGTTCCCCTGTCTGATGACTCCAACGCCAGCCTGGGTGATATTGTCGCCGATGGCGGCAAGCTCCAGGATGATCAGATCGCGGACAATCAGATGCGAAATATATATCACAAAAAACTTATTGAATTTGAGACATCCCTTTCAAAGAAAGAGCTCTATATTTATAAGCAAAGAATGTTGGCCGATGATCCACAAACTCTTCAACAGATCGGGGAACATTTCGGTATTACAAGAGAAAGAGTGAGACAAATAGAATTCAGAATTCTTCAGAATCTTAGAAAATATTTTAATAACCAGGGCATGAATGTGCTGGAATAGCGCCCCTATGGACTATTAATAACCCTTATCTTTACAAGCACAACACCGTCATTAATCATGTCGATATCTTTAGCGGCCGCGTAACTCAAGTCAATTATGCGCCCCCTGATTGCCGGACCCCTGTCAGTGATTCGGACAACCACCGATTTATCGTTTTTCAAATTTTACACTTTCACAATCGTACCAAAGGGCAGGGTTCTATGGGCGGCGGTAAGTTTGTA
>CAYSHR010000613.1:0-2641 GCA_964430795.1 uncultured bacterium | reverse complement strand
TTTTTACCTTTGCCATAACAATAGTTGCATACAGGAGCAGGAAAAGCTGCTATTACTGTTATCCGGCCGCCTTTTTTATATCAACTCATTTTCCAGGCAGCGACCACTACGCGGCCTAATATCACAATTGTATCCATATTGTAAAATATTTGAGATATTATTCTCCACATGTAATGTTTCGTAATAATGTCCTGTTAAATAATCCAATTTAAAATTGCGCTATATAAACAGCTGGAGGCGTGATAAAAAAGGTAACTGTAGATATGAAAAAATCCAAAATAGCCCTGAAACCTTACCTGGATACAATTGCGGGGTATTGTGACGCCCTTTCGAATAAAGAGTTAACAGATGTGATTATTCGGCCCGCACCTCATTTAATCCTTTCCTTCATCAGCGGGAGTGATTCCATCCTTTTGACATATGGGCCAAAAATCTGACACCTTGACAACCCCGCAATCAAATCCTGCTATATTGTACTGTCATAGGCCTCATAAAAGAAGCTTTAAGTATCTGCAATGTTAAGAGAATCTGTTTAAGTGCACTGTTTTGGCATGATTCCTGCTTAAGTAGCTAATATGAAAAAGAAATTATCCTATTACCTCTTCATTGCAATTTTCATGATGTTTTTTGGAGGGGCTCCCATCTTTGCCGGGCACAGTGAAGCATCCGACCCCTTTCCGGCTTATCCCTGCATTAAACCCAATGTGGCCTTTTGGGAAAAGGTTTTCGCCAAATATTCCACCACCCAGGGCATCATCCACGACCGGAGGAATTTGAATATTATCTTTGAGGTGATAAAACTCGTAAAAAAAGAAACGCGCCACGCGAGAAAGATCAATAAAGATCGGATTAAAAGGGCCAAGCAAAAATATAAGAATATTTTAATAAAACTTGCCCGTGATCCGTCTCGGTCAACTCCGATAGCAAGACGGGTGGCCGCCTTGTTCGGCCCGAAAGCGAATAGGGCCACATTTCAGAGGGCTGCGCGAAACATCCGTTGCCAGGTGGGACTGAAAGATCGGTTCCGGGAGGGTCTTATTTCTTCAGGTGCCTACCTTGGCGAGATTAAGCGAATTCTCCGTTCATACGGATTGCCTGTCGATCTCGCCTATCTGCCCCATGTGGAGTCATCTTTTAACCCGAAGGCCTACAGCAAATTCGGGGCGGCAGGTATCTGGCAATTCATCCGGTCTACGGGTAAAAGGTTTTTGGCCCTGGACGATACACTTGATGAGAGGAGGGATCCAATTCGCTCAACCCATGCAGCGGCTCGATTGCTTAAGGAAAATTATGAAAAACTGGGGAGCTGGCCCATGGCTATCACGGCATATAATCACGGTGCAGCAGGCATGTTACGTGCTAAAAGGTCTAAAGGCAGCTATGCGGCGATTTTTAAAGGGTACAGAAGCAGGCTCTTCAAGTTCGCCTCCCGCAATTTTTACGCGGAGTTCCTGGCGGCTATGGATGTAGCGAAAAATCATACGCGCTATTTCGGCAAGCTTAAGCTGAAAAAACCTCAAAGATATCGGAAAGTAGTGGTGGAGGGGTATGTATCTCTGAAGGACCTGGCCCGACATTTTAAGGTGGACACAGCTTTGCTCCGAAGCCTCAATCCCTCTTTAAGACACTCTGTCTATAGGGGGCAGAAGTATGTCCCCAAGGGATATACACTGCGTTTGCCGCTCAAGACCAGCCAGGGTTCGTTGAAGTTATATGCCAAATTGCCTCCGGAGATTTATAAATCCCGCCAAAAACGCAGCCGTTTTTACAAAGTTCAGAAGGGTGATACAGCCGGCAAAATAGCAAAGATGTACGGGGTCAGGTTATCGGACCTGATCGTGGCCAACAATCTTAATTCCAGGGCCACCATCTATGCTCGCCAGAATCTGCGCCTACCCGGTCCTAATGAGAAAACCGCCCGTCTGGCGGAGGTCAAATCTCTCAACTCCCGTCCTGTTGGCACCTCTGAAAATACGCCAAAGACGAAGGCAAATTCAAAGATGACTGCAAAGAGTGAGCCATCGCCGTCACAAGCAGGGCGCAGGCACATCGACTTACGGATAAATCTGCCTATAGTGACAAGCAACTTGTTTGTGGAGCGGGTCATAACAACACGGGGCAAGCGTCAAGGTATCATTCGGGTGGAAGCGGAAGAGACTTTAGGGCATTATGCCGACTGGCTGGGAATTGCGACTCTGAAAATCAGGCGTTTGAATGGCTTTAGATACGGAAAACTCATAAGACCCAATCAGCAGGTAAAGATTCCTCTGGACAAGGTTTCGAAAGAACAATTTGAAAAAAAACGTTTCGGATACCACAAGCAAATCGAAGAAGATTTTTTTGGCTCCTTTAAGATCGAGAATGTGAAAACTTATCACATCAAAAATGGAGACAATATCTGGACACTTTGCCATAAAGTGTTTCAGGTGCCCTTTTGGCTGATCAATAAATATAATCCCAATTTGGATATCAATGCCTTGCAGCCGTCTCAGAAGTTGATGATTCCTGTGGCGGAGAAAATTGGGTAATAGTTCAGCTATTTTAGGCAGGATAAAAGGAAAAAAACCTATGTGGAAATCTTTTTTAGTAATAGTTCACCGCAGAGTCGCTGAGTACGCTGAGAATTTTCTTTTTACGAATC
>CAYSHR010000612.1:0-2647 GCA_964430795.1 uncultured bacterium | reverse complement strand
GAAAATCGGCTGTTTTCTAAAACTACCCTTATCTTTTTCCTTTACTTTATAAAGGGCAATCACTAAGATTTCGCCATTAAAAAATTAGAGATTGCGAGGCTGAAAATGTGTGGTGTGTTTGGAATCATTTCTAAAGAACCGGTTTCCTACAGATTGATTAAAGGAGCGGAGCGGTTGCAAAATCGCGGGGAGCGTTCAACCAGGGTAGTTACCTTTGACGGCAGTTTTTTTCACCAGCATGGTGGTCTTCGCCCCCCGGCCTTGTTGTTTTTTGATTATGACTACAGGCGATTGAAGGGTAAAAGCGGCATTGCCCACACCCGCTACGCCACAACCGGCGCCACTGACAAACTGATGCTCAATAGAAATATGCAGCCGGTATTTTCCGGCCGCCCCGGAATGGCCCTTTGCTCCAACGGAGACCTTTTGAATATCGGCAAAGTCACAAAATCATTAATGGAAAAAGGCTTTTCATTTCAAACCCAGGTTGACGCGAAAGTCATTCAAAACACTTTTATCCAGTATTTGATTGAGAATAAATTTTACCAGGCTAAGGGCATTGAGGAATTCTCCCACGCGGTCTTCCAGAGTATTAAGGAGATACATAAAACCCTAAACGGCGCTTATTCCGCCCTATCTTTAATGGAAGAGGGGCTGATTGTTTTCAAGGACCCTCACGGCATTCGCCCATTATGTATGGCACAAAGGGTTAACGATAATGATGAAGTTATTGAATACGCTTTTGCCAGCGAGTCATCGGTTTTTAATTATTTTGGCGACTATAAGAAAATAAAGGAGCTTAAACCCGGGGAAGCTGTTTTTGTCGACAGGAAGACTCTGGAGCTTCGCCGTGATGTTTTAACCCATGAAAAAGAGGCTTTCTGTTTTTTTGAATTCAACTATTTCGCCAGACCCGACTCAAAATTCAATTCAAATTATGTCGAAGTTATCCGCAAAAGAATGGGAAAAGTTCTGGCTGAACAGTTTTCTCAATTCAAAGATAGACTTGACGTTGTTTGCGGCTTGCCCGGCACTGCCGTATCCACAGGGCAGATGTTTGGCCAGGCTCTCGATCTTCCGGTTCGAAACGCCATCATAAAAGTTGGCGCCACCAGGAGCTTTCAGCAAACATCTGATGAAAAGCGGAAAAAGGCTATTGATGACAAGTTTATTTTCATAAGAGATTTTATTCAGGATCGAAGAGTAGGAATAGTTGACGACTCCAATGTCAGAGGCACAACAGCTATAAAAATTATAAAAAGACTATATGAACTTGGCGCGAAGGAAGTTCATATGTTCTATTATACTCCTCCAATTATAGGTTCCTGCTTTTACGGAATTGATACTCCTGAAGAAAATCGGCTCATCGCCTTTGGCAAGACTATCGAAGAGATCAGGCAGGTCATGGGATGTACGACGGTAAATTATATTACAATAGATAACCTGATAAAAGGGCTCTCCCACGATAAGGACAAACTTTGCCTTGCTTGCATTACAAGGGAATACCCAACAGATATCAACGACGTTAAGTCGAGGATTAGACAGAGAATAGAGGAGAGAAATGCAAGCCATGGCTGAAAATAATTCAAGTTGAGTCTGAGGTCAAAGGCCGGTATAATCTATTTTCGTAATCTAGTTCCTGTCCTAAAACTCGGACAGGGCTGATTTTGGTTTCTTAGCCGGGAATGAGTAATTTTTTACAAGGTCAAGGAAATCAAGGATTTGCGCGGAGTCGTACTTTTGTACGTCGAGATTGGGAAAAAGGGCCGTTCCTGGACAGAAACAATCTAAGGACCGGGAATCATGGGCGATAGGAACATTTCCAAACTTCTTTTCTTTAAAGGGCGGAGAAAATACTTATTGGCAGGCGGTATAATCCGCATTTGCCTTATCGTCATCATCTGGCTGATAATAGCTGTTCCTAAAAAAGTTTTCTGGTCCATCAATGATGATAGCTTAACACACATCTCGTTTTCGATTATTCTGAGTTGGAACATATTGGCTTTTCTTGGCTACTATTTCAAGAAAACCCAAACCGCCAAAACCCTTTTAACGGTAATTTTATTTGATCTTATGGCAATTACCCTTCTTGTGGCATATACAGGAGGCGCTACCAGCCCATTTACGGTTCTTTATCTGTTTGAGATAATCGGCGCCTTTTATATGGGCAACTTCTGGCAAGGATTTCTGGTTTCCATTACAGGCGGCTTGTTATTTCTTCTCTTATCTCTCGCTGTTGCCTTTGGCTTCTTTCAACCAATTATCGCCTTCGGTGGTGATCTTGATAATTACAACAATCCTATTTTGGCTTTTACTACTCTTTTTCTTATTATTTTACTCATGGGGTATACAACTATCCTGAATGCCCTTATGAGCTATCAAAAGAAAATCATTGAAGACGAGTTGGATGAGTATGGGAGCTTAGCAATTCAGGTAAAGAACTTATGGCAAGCTTTCATGATCTTGAATCCATGTCCGAAAGATTAAATGAGGAAATGCTTTTATCCGAGGCTGGGAGAAATTACCTTCTCAGGGCGGACAAATACGCATGTCTTGGTTGGCTTGCCTCGGGAACAATTAATGAATTGGCAAACAGCCTTTCGATAGTGATGGCCGATACTGAACTTCTCATGTTAAAAAAGAAAGG
>CAYSHR010000611.1:0-2648 GCA_964430795.1 uncultured bacterium | reverse complement strand
AATATTGAAAAAGTTAGAATATTATATCTTTTCATATTCAAAAGCCTCCACTAAATTAAATTTATGAAATAAAGGGTATGGTTTCCAGGGAAACTATTTACCACAAGAACTTCCACCACTTTCTTCGTCGTTACTCTTGTCGCTTTTATCAGTGACAGCGCTTATCTCACACCTGTTTTCCAGGCATGTAAAGAACGATTCGCAATCTGTCACATTATCATGTTCGCCGCAAGCATTAACGCAGCGCCACAAATCGCTTGTTGTCTCACATTGGGCTAAAGCACTAACTTCATTGAGGCTTTCCCCATCTATTACCAGAGAAGCGGAACATTCGGAATAGAGCCTGCCGATCAATCCCGTACAATCATCCTTTTCAAAGGAATCATCATCGGAATCGTCATCCTGGTCATCATCCTGATCATCATCAGGCAAAGCGTCAGTATCGTAATCGATCTTTATTACCCACGCCTCAATTCCGCATTTACCATAAGCTATCTTAAAAAAGCCCTTTTCACCCCAGGACTTACCCCAGGAGTTTTTCGCGATATAATACTGATCCGAATCATTATACCCAACAAGGGCAACAGCATGATTGACATATTCGGGACCATGACAATCAGAACCTTGAAAAACACCACCGGAATAGTTCTCAAGACCCGAGGTTATCTCAATACCCGCGATTACCGGCCCTTTCTCGATAGCGGATTTTATCAGGTCCCGAGTTCCCACGTACCAATAATCCTTTATGGAAACGGCTGTGTCAACCCAATCTGAACAAGTGTCGGAGCATGGATAATCATCCCCCCAGTCGCCGGATTTATAACGGAAACAATCCTCCACCGGAACGCCATTATGTTTTAATTCATCCATAATAGCGTCCTGATAAATGCCGCTCTGGCAATTCCCACCAGAACATGCGAAAAGATGCTGCTCGGAAAGATTATAGTTCGCTTCAGGGGTCTCATGTTCAACTTCCATCACGGATTCCAAGGCCGAAAGGGCGGCAAAAGAGGCGCAGGAGCCACAAAAGCCCTGATCTTTAACCGAAGTTGTATAGTCCTTTCCGCCAAAATCCCGCCAATCAAAGGAACCCTTTGCTTTTTGCATCGACTTACCCGGATTCCAATGCTTAATATTTGCCAGAAACCACTCTCTATCAGGAACAAGCAAACCTCCACGATACTTTGAGCCTATTCCGTTCTCCTGCTTGATATTTGCCTTATTAAGGGAAAAATTACTATAAAAAGCGCAAACTGCCAAAATCACTAAAATTGGTAATATTAGTAAGGCTAAACGCCGAAAAAGATATCTCATTTTATAAACGCCTTCCTATTTTTCTTCTCATATACATTTCGGAATCGATCTCTATTTTCACAAGCGCCAATTATTATTTTATTCCTATAAAAAGGAATATGCAAATAATGTTTAAATAGTGAAAAGCCATCGGGCGTGGGGTATATTTGCGGATAAAAGGGTCAAGGTAAGATTTCCCTGATGATCCAGTCGGCCTGATTTTCACCATACCATGCCAGAACCTCAGGTGGGGGATGAACAAGGGTAAAATCCGGGGGGAACCCTTCGGAAGTAAGATGCAATACAGGCAATTCAAGACCCTCATAATATCGAAGATATTGCTTTTGAAGTAAATCCATGGTTTTCATACCATTACTCTCTGGAGGAATTTTCCCATTAGGATCAGGGCTCTGAAGGTAGGGACCAATAAAAAAACATATCTTCACCCTTTTTCGATTCTCCTTAACAAAATCCCTGATACTTTTAACATTTTGATCCTCAAACTCTCCACCCCTTCTTTGCCAGAGGGCTATGGTTTCATCCTTGAAGCGGCTGGCCAATGCAAGCTCAAGCATGCGAAAAACTCTTACATTGACCATCAGATCAATTTTATGCTCATCGGAAATCCAACTTGGGAAATCGAAAATCTCAGGGGGTATGAGCATTCGCCAGAAATCGGGTTTGGCTTCAAAATAAGGCTTCACCGGCTCCCCTGACAAAAATGGTATTGAGTCCAGGTTCGACAACGCGAATATCACAAGGTCCGGGTTGAGCCTATGGATTGATTCCCGGGCCAGGGCGGCCATTTGCACACCAACGTGAGCGCAGACGCCAAAATTGATGACCTCGAAGGCGTCTGAATGTTTCCTGTTCAACTGCGATTCTAATTGTGCGGGCCAAGTCTGGTTATCGCTGACTGCAAAGCCGTAAACATTTGATCCGCCAAAACAGAGGATCCGGAACACATGGGGCGGTTTTCGCGAAACCACTTCCTTTCCCCGTGCTCCAAGAGAATTGACTGTCACCCGGTAAGAGCCGTAATCTCCATGATAATCGTTTTGCGAACCGGGCCGCAGCTTAAACATTATATCCGGATCAAAAACCGGAACATGGCTTGGAAGATCGGCTTGCTGATAAAAGAGATTTTTGCGTACGTATCTCCAGTCAACATCAGTTAGACGAATTATTAATTCCGATAACAGCAATCCGAAAATTAACGCCAGGGAAACGACTCCGACTTTGAAAACTATTCTTTTGTTATCTCTACCGGAGATATTTTTCGACATTGAGAACCGGCTCCAAATTATGACACACATAAAAAAAGTGTGGGAGGCAATGGTATTTTCAATACAGAT
>CAYSHR010000610.1:0-2657 GCA_964430795.1 uncultured bacterium | reverse complement strand
CACTCAGATCTTTGTATAGAGGCGGGATATTGCGTGTATAATCACCGGCTGCGGTGTCCTCCACCTTTACAACATCAGCTCCAAGGTCAGCCAATATCTGGGTCCCGAAAGGACCGGGAAGCAACCTTGTAAAATCGAGAATCCTCACCTGGTCAAGAGAAACAGACAATTTCTTTCCTCCGGAATTTGAAGGCTGATACAAAATGACCTGATTATCGGGCAGTTCCCCGCTCCCTCCCTCTTTACATTAAATAGGAGATAATGGTATAAAAAAATTATAAGGACTGATATCCTGGTCAGGGTAAAAGTACTATAAGTTTTTCATCCAAAACCTTTTCTCGGAGCAATATTTATATGAGCGGTCATTCTAAATGGAGCACCATTAAAAGAAAGAAAGGCGCTGCTGACGCCAAACGTGGCAAAATTTTTACTAAGCTTAATAAAGAAATCAGCATTGCCGTAAGAATGGGCGGGGGAGGTGATCCAGGGATCAATTCGTCTTTGCGCCAGGCAATTGACAAAGCCAAGCAGAATAATATGCCCAACGATAATATAAACAGGGCAATAAAAAAGGCTACCGGCGAAGGGGGAACAGCGAATTTTGAGGAACAAACCTACGAGGGCTATGGTCCAAACGGCGTCGCGGTGATGGTCCGGGTTCTGACTGACAACAAAAATCGTACCACAGCGGAAGTCCGACACGCTTTTTCAAAATATGGCGGCAATCTCGGCCAGGACGGATGCGTCGGTTTTCTCTTTGATAAAAAGGGTCTTGTTGTGATTGATAAAGAAGGAGTGGACGAGGAATCACTTTTGGAAGCAGCTCTTGACGCAGGCGCCGAAGACATGATTGAAGAGGAATCGGTATTTGAGATTAAAACGGAACCTCAGGATTTTGAAACGGTAAGAGACATCATCAAAGACGCGGGTTTCACAATCGGCAGTTCGGAAATTACAATGATTCCTCAAACCACAGTCAAGTTAACGGGCAAGCAGGTTTCAACCATGCTAAAGTTGATGGAAGTCCTTGAGGATAACGATGACGTCCAGGATGTTTATGCCAATTTCGATATTTCCGAACAGGAAATGGAAGCCCTTAGCTGATAAGATCGCATATAATTGACAACCTTGTCCCATAGTTCTTTACCCAGGGGCATAACTTCAGGAACATCTTTTGAGAATCATAGGAATCGACCCAGGCAGCCGAATCTGTGGCTGGGGAATAATCGAAAAAACCGAAAAACCAAATTCCATCAGACACGTTGATTGCGGTTTAATAGCTCCAAAGACCAGCCGGCCATTTCAAAAAAGGTTAGGGATAATCTACTCCGGATTGAGGGAGGTAATCAATGAATACCGCCCTGAACAGGCCGGTATTGAAAACGTATTTTTCGCTAAAAACGCCAAGAGCGCTTTAATTTTAGGGCAAGCCCGGGGTGTGGCGATCCTTTCCATGGAGCATGAAGGGCTTACAGTAGCCGAGTATTCTCCAACCGAAATAAAAAGCGCTGTGTGCGGATTTGGTCACGCGGGCAAAGAGCAGGTGGCCAGGATGGTTATGGCTATTTTAAAACTTCCCGAACCGGCACAGACCGACGCCTCCGACGCCCTTGCTTGCGCCATCTGCCATTGCAACTCCTATAAAATGCTGGAAGCCCTTAAGAAAAGCCGCTGAATTTATTCTCCGCAACAAGGCGAGTCATTTTTATCCTCAGCGCCAATCTGGTTTCCTATTGAGTCATCGTCATCGTTGTCGTCATCATCATTCTCGTGGTTGTTATCATCATTGTCGTCGTCATCATCGTCATGGGTGTCGTTGTCATCATCGTCGTCATCGTCTTGACAGGTATCAAACACTTCATCGCATGATTCTTCTTCACCGCAAGGATAGTCTCCTTTGTGGCATGAATCGTCGGATTCTTCACAGATTTCAAGTCCTGTGCAAAAAAGGCCGTCATCGCACGGTGCTGGATCCGACACACAGATTTTAT
Source organism: uncultured bacterium (assembly GCA_964430795.1). Classification (GTDB taxonomy): domain Bacteria; phylum Lernaellota; class Lernaellaia; order JACKCT01; family CAYSHR01; genus CAYSHR01. The sequence goes on along the minus strand of CAYSHR010000610.1, from coordinate 666 downwards.
CATCGCAATATTCGAGGCCATTGCAAAAAAGACCATCATCGCATTCAGGGTCAGTATCACAAGGGGAAAATATTCTGGCGATAATATCGTGGTCGTTTTCCCAGTCGCTTTCCTCTGACTGCCACGCTATTACCAGCCCGCCGGATGGAGATATGGCGGCGGCTGTAAATTTTTGAGTGTCTTTGCGATAAACATTCACTCCGATTTCCCCGCCTGTAAAAAGGTCGTTATCGGAAAATCTCTGGGCGAAAATACCTGTGCCATCGCCATCTTGTTTTCTTGATTGCCATGCTAAAATAAAGTTGCCGTCGCCATCGGCGCCAACATTAACGTAATATTGATCCTCGTATGTTTCGCTATTTACAACCGGCTCAACCGTATAAAGAAAATTCCCTGATGTGTCGAAAAGATTGGCGAATATTCCGAACCCATAGCTATCCTGCAGCACCGATTGCCACGCGATAAGATATTCTCCGGTATGGTTCATTCCGATAGAGGGCCAGGATTGCTCGTAAGTGAAATAGGCGTTTGCCCTTGTCTCCATTCCGTCGGGCTGCCCCAGAGAATCAAACCTCTGGTAAAATATCCCATATCCTGAAAAGTCCTGATCTAAGGATTGCCAGACAGCTACAAAATTCCCGTCTGAATCCATGGCCACATCCGGAG
>CAYSHR010000609.1:0-2667 GCA_964430795.1 uncultured bacterium | reverse complement strand
AGGTGGAACGGCAACGCCATTGTCGATGACGCCATAACCCTTGACCTGCTTAAAAATTTCGCGGCCGCCGGCTGCCATACCCTTGATCTCGGTTTGGAATCGGGTTCGCCAAAAGTGATAAAATCCATGAACAAGGGTTTTACCGTAGAGCAGGCCATTCCCTTAATGACCGATATAAAGGCGGCCGGGATCATGCTCTGGATTAACCTGGTCATCGGTTTTCCAACAGAAACCGAAGAGGATTTTGTCGAAACTATGGAGTTTGTCAAAACCCACGCCGGCCTCATTGACGCGGTGGCGGTAATGAATACCTGCAACATCCTGGACCATTCCATACTTTCCAAGCGAAAAGAGAAATACGGCATTGCCAATCCAGTTGATCCTGACTGGTTTGAGGTAAACTGGCGAACATTGGACGGCGCCAACACTCCGACTGTCAGGCTTGACCGCCAGAACAAAATGATAGCTCTGCTTAAAGACTCAAACATTGAGATAAGGCAAAGCAATGTCGCCTTTGAAGATGAGCAGACTCATATTTCCAAGGAGGTGCACGCCCTTGCCATGGTGCTGGCGCCGCCATATGATGTAAATATGCCTCCTTACGAATTTGCCGTTACAGCAGGTTTTCTTGAATCAAAGGGAGAGAAAACACTAGCTCTTGATCTTAATATTGAAATTTACAAAAACGCTCCTTCCAACCTTGTGAACCTGTGGGAATCAGGGATTAGAGATGCATGGGCGGCGCCGAAAAATTTTGAATCATACAAAGAAAAGCTCGGCTTCGATTTTGACCGGATTGCTGACCGCATACTTTCTGTTAACTCCCAAAATATCTACTTTCACGCTACAACGGCAAATATCAATTTCCTTATTGAAGTCGCGAAGATAATCAGAATAAAAGCTCCTGAAAAGAAAATTATTTATGGCGGTCCATCCACAAAAATAAAAGAGGAGCGAAAACGTCTTACTGATGATATTGCCGACTATCTTATTATAGGGCATACGGCGCCTTCCCTCCTTGATCTTCTTGAACGGATAGAGTCAGGGCGAAGCCTTCGCCATATTCGTGGTGTGATGTATACCCTGGATGACGGCAATAAACATTTTATCCCCAGAGAGCCTGTAAAGAACCTCGACCTTTTGGGCTTTCCCACATTTACCCAGCTCAAGCCCGATCGCTATGCCTGGCCAAAGCTACCCATTGTTATGAGCAGAGGGTGCGTTTTCAGATGCGCCTTTTGCGCCGAGCAACTTGAACAAGGCGCCTTTAGAACCCGAAGTCCCGAATCGGTTTTTAAGGAGATGGTTTCCCATTTTCTAACCTGGGATATTTTTACCTTTGAGTTTATGGACCTTATAATAAACAGCGACCCGCCTACTCTTGAAAAACTATGCGATTTGATAATCGAGAGCGACTACTCCTTTAAATGGAGCGGGCAAGTCTCTCCAAGGCAAGAGATGACAGAAAAGCTTTTCAAGAAGATGAGCAAAGCCGGTTGCCAGTCCCTTACCTTTGGGGTCGAGAGCTTGTCGGATGATATCCTCAAATCCATGAATAAAACTTACACTGGAGATATCGCTCTTCAAAATCTTCACTACGCTCACGAACAGGGCATCAAAACCCATATCAACCTGATGGTCGGCTGGCCAAATGAAGACAATCATGATTTTTATAATACAGCGAAGCTCATAAAGGAGAGAGCTTATGCCATAGATTTTGTGGATATGATTTCAGCTCCCCATATACCCAAAGGGTCCCTGCTGGAAAAAAAACCGGATGACTGGAGATTGTTTTTGCCTGAAGGAAATTATTATGACGCCTGGGACCAGAGGGGCAGGAACAACAAACCCTGGCGTGAAAAACGGGTTATGGAGATGGCGGTCTATATGGCCGGCCTGCCCATCAAATTCAACTATGATTTCTTTGTTCCCCCAAAACATTCCTTAAGAAAAATAGAAACAAGAATTCGGGAACGATTCGAAAAGCATATAGAGCCTGATCCTGTTGTTCTTCTGGTTACAACGCCGCCATGGGGTTTTGAGAACCCCCCCGTTGGCCTAGCCTATCTTTCCACATATTTGAAACATCATGGAATACCATGCGAAACCATGGATTTTAACATTGAGTTTTACAACTCGGTTTTTGATATCTACAAGATGCTCTGGCATGTGGAGAACAAAAATTACTGGTCCCACTACCAGACCTCCGAGGTGGTTAAGTATTCCCTTAACGCCCAGATTGACAGGGCCGTCCAGAAAATTTTTGAAGTCAACCCTCCCCTTATCGGATTCTCGGTGGTGGACCCAAAAGAGAAAATGACCATCGAGTTTATTGTTCGCCTGAGATCTCAAGGCTATACAGGCAAGATTATTCTCGGAGGACCCGCCTGTCATACACCTGATTACAGGCAGATATTTATCGACGCCATCGACGAACTTATTGACGGGTATTGCGTGGGTGAGGGAGAAGAGACTCTTTTGGAGTGCGCCCAAAGAGTGGAGAAGGGCATGGACCTTGTAGCTGTTCCCGGTCTTATGTGGCTTGACGAAAACGACCAATGCCGGCTTATTGATCGGCCGATTATTGAGGACTTGAATTCCATACCCTTTCCCACATATGAGGAATTTAACTTTGATGACTATCCGGGAGATTCTCTGATTCTTGAA
>CAYSHR010000608.1:0-2668 GCA_964430795.1 uncultured bacterium | reverse complement strand
AGACACCTTGTCTTCCTGTATAATCCATCCTGGTTCAATGCAATTTTTTTTACCCAAGCCGGTTGCATTCGACAAATAAACTGATATATTGCGTTTTTATTCTGAAAGGCTGATTTTTATGAAGGAAAATAGGTCCATTCTCATTGATAGAGAACGAATTTCAAAAAGAATAAATGAAATGGCTAAGGAACTTAGCAAGACTTTTGATGATAAAAAGGTAGTTGTAATCGGCATCTTAGGCGGCGCATTCATGTTTATGGCAGACCTTGTTCGCCGGGCTGATTTTGTCACTGAAGTTGATTTTCTATGGCTGGAAAGCTATGAAGGCACAAAATCCACAGGGAAAATCAAAGTTCGCCAGGAAGTCGATGTTAACCTAAAGGGGAAAAATGTATTGATACTTGATGATATCCTGGATACGGGTCTTACCCTCGACTTTACAAGAAAGCACATGTTGGAAAGAGGCGCCAAATCCGTAAAAGCCGCGGTTTTGCTTCGAAAGGAACGGGATTCTGTCGACCTGAGCCTGGCTGAAACCGTAGGGTTTGTTATTCCGGATAAATTTGTAATAGGATACGGCCTGGATTATAATGGAAAATATAGACAACTTCCCGATATATGGGTGCTCAAAGAGCCTGTGGAGTAGAATATCAAATGAATTTTGCCATTGGACTGGACCTTGGTGGCGCCTATATTAAAGGGTGCCTAATTTCCCAATCCGGCGAAGTTCTGGAAAAAGAGAAAATTCTCACCGGGGCCAGAGATTTTCTGTCGATCTGTGACAAAATCAGTAATCTCGCAAACAGTCTGATAAACAGAAGGAAAGAGATTGACAGGAATAATATCGCAGGGATGGGAATCGGTTCTCCAGGTGGAATTTACAATGACAGAGGAACCATAAGCCAGTCCCCTAACTTTCCTTTGTGGAAAGACGTAAATATCAAGGAGGCTCTTGTCGAAAGAGGATTTGAGAATGTTATGGTTGAAAATGACGCCAACGCCGCGGCTTTCGGTGAGTATACTGCGGGAGCGGGAAGAGAATTTGACGACATGGCTCTTTTTACTCTGGGCACCGGAGTTGGCGGCGGTTTGATTCTTGATAAGAAAATATGGCGGGGCGCTTTTGGAATGGCCGGCGAGCTTGGTCATATAACCGTCTGCCCTGATGGTCCTTTCTGCGGTTGTGGAAACAGAGGATGTCTTGAGACATATGCCAATATTGAGGCGGTTATTAATGCCGCTAAAGGGCTCCTGGCACAAGACAGGGCGCCGGTTCTTAACAAACGCGTTGATAATGATCCAGAGAAAATATCACCAAAAATCGTCTACGAAGCTGCTAAAAACGGAGATATGGACTGCGTGGGAATTTTTCGTGAGATTGGCGGATATCTAGGCATTGCCATTGCTGATATTTTGAATATATTAAATATGCCTCTTTTTATAATCGGCGGCGGAATCAGCGGCGCTTTTGAATTTATCGAGCCGGCCGCATATGAAGAGGTCAACAGAAGAGCCTTCAGAGAACCTGGAGGCAAAGTGAAAATTCTACCGTCAATATTGGGAAACGAATCGGGGTTTCTCGGCGCCGCTTACCTGGCCTTGAGAGAATTTGGAAGGTGATTATGCATTATGAACCAAAAAATGATGTACTGGTAATGATACTTGCCGGAGGAGAAGGAAGCCGGCTTGCTCCTTTGACCAGGCACAGGGCAAAACCGGCAGTGCCTTTTGGAGGCAAATACAGAATTATCGACTTTGTCCTTTCCAATTTTATCAACTCAGGCTTCTTGAAAATCAAGGTTTTGACCCAGTATAAATCCGATTCTCTTAACAGGCACATAAGCCGTGGCTACCGACTCAACGCCATGCTTGGCTTTTTCGCTGAAACCATTCCCGCCCAGATGAGACTGGGTAAGGAATGGTATAAAGGTTCCGCTGACGCCATTAGGCAAAACATTTTTAATATTATCGATGAAAAGCCATCACATGTATGTGTATTTGGAGCTGATCACATATACAAGATGGATGTGAGGCAGATGCTGGAATATCACATCGAGAAAGACGCTGATTGCACTATCGCGGCCATCCCCTTCCCTATTGAAAAAGCCGGCTCATTTGGGATTATTGATGTTGATGATAATTGGAAGATGAAGAATTTTGTTGAAAAACCACCTGAGCCGGCGCCCATGCCTGGAGACGCGAGCAAAGCTCTGGTGAGCATGGGAAACTATATATTCAAAACAGAAGTTCTTCTTGACGCGGTAATGAAGGATTCCCGGGACGAAAATTCCGACCATGATTTTGGAAAAAATATTATCCCCATGCTCTTTAAAACCCATAGTGTCTTTGCCTATGATTTCGCCCGAAATAAAGTTCCGGGTATGCAGAAAAGAGAGAGGGGATATTGGAGAGATGTTGGTAATCTCGACACTTACTGGGAATCCTCTATGGATCTTATTTCAGTAACACCGGTTATGGACATTTATAATTACAACTGGCCCATTCAAACAAATTCCGTACCTACGCCTCCGGCTAAATTTGTCTGGGCTGACCAGAAAACAAAACGCCGTGGAATAGCAACCGACAGCCTGGTGTCTGAAGGGTGCATAATTTCAGGCGGACACATCCATAAAACAGTTCTCTCGCCTTATGTAAGAATAAATTCCTT
>CAYSHR010000607.1:0-2675 GCA_964430795.1 uncultured bacterium | reverse complement strand
CTCAAGAATAAGATCATGAGCCATAAAATAAAAATCCGTAAGTCCCGCCACATTGCCGGGCAGCAGAATCAGAATGGCTTTTACCGGTGTTGGTGGAGAGTTTCCACTATCTTTTCTAAATCTCATAACCGGCACCTTGTTAAACTCAGCCGGAGTCGAAGAACCTGTAACAGGATTTGGGGGAGGCATGACCGAGTCCACCAGGAAATATTCCCATGTGACCTTTACATCTCCTGCCGAATCATCGTCATCAACATTGTCGTCGTCGCCTGTGTCATCATCGTCAAGACCAAAAGGAGGGCTTTCATTATCATCATCGTCGTCATCTGATCCACAGCCAACAACAATAAAAAAAAGAAGAAGGAATAGGAAAAGAGGAAGTAGACTTAGGGCTTTCATGGGGACTCCGTTCTTTTTTAAAATGCATCAACAACAGCGAAATAACCGCAACTTTCAGCTAAAATCACTTCCAGGTAATATCAGCCTCGTTCCTTTTTGGAATACGATTGAACTGATACTTTGGATAGCCGATTAACATGCTGCCAATTGCCTGATGCCCCTTTGAAAGCCCAAGAAAAGTTTTTATGGGCAAAAAATCATTAATAACAAAAGTCAAAATACCCGCCCAGCAAGCGCCTAACCCCAGTATTCTGCAATATAGCTCAATATGAGCCAGGGCGATTGTGCCCGCGGGTATAGCTCTTCGCGGCAGAGAATCGCTATAGGCGATTATCACACAAGGCGCATTATAGCATATAATGTCCTTTTTATAACGCCAGGCGGTAACAAGGTGTTTAAGCCCTTCCGATTTATAAAACTCAGGATCAGTGGTTTCCTTCTCTTTTGCCCACTGAATTACAAGTTCAATCAGATTCGTGATGGATTCCCGGTTATCTAAAACGATCCACTTGCTTGGTTGGGTGTTTTTTCCCGAAGGCGCGAAGCGAGCTGTATCAAGAAGTTCAAGAATGACCTTCCGGTCCGGGACTTCCGGCTTAAATCGTCTTGTGGATCGCCTGGATTTGAAAAGCTGTTCAGCCTCTTTTTCACCAATAGTGAGAGCCGGCTCTATCTTTGGACAATCGTTTATGTCGATTCGTCTATGAGAAAAAGCATCATAAGGGCATACGGCAACGCAATGACCGCAAGTTATGCAAAATTTCGCGGCATGGTCCGCGGGTTCCGGAAAGCCATCCTCTCCAGGACGAATAATCATCATCGGGCAGCAATCAATGCAATGCCCTTTTTTATCGCACTTTGTTTTATCTATTGAAAATAGAGCCAAAGTATCTCCTTCAAATAGAGCTATCCGCTAGTGATCGTTACATTTCAGGCAAGAAAAAAGGACATTGATGTAAATAATTTACTCAATAATTCCCATTAACTTTGCCAGGTTATCATAAAAGAAGAGCTGATGATTGCTTTGGGCGATTATCTTCTTCCATCTTTCCACAACATCAAAATCCACAAGGGGATAAGATGTTCCAAAGAGACATTTTTTTCTTAGATATGTATTGGCCGCGAAGATAGTTTCAGGTCTTACGATTTCCGGTGCCAGGGCGGAAAAGTCGAGGTATACGTTTTTGTGTCGATGGGCAAGGCTGGCGCCCAAAGTTGAGAATCCCTGCCCAGCGTGTCCAACAACAATTTTCATGTTGGGAAAATCAACAGCTATCTGATCCAGATATTTTGGGTCCCCAAGATCATATGGCAACCCGGGATTATAATGAAGAGCCGTATGGGCCACCATAATTTTCCCTCTTGAATCCGTTTCAGCGAAAAGAGGGTAGTTTCTTTTGTCATTGATATAGATGCCGGTAAACATGGGTCCCAGACTCAATCCATCAAAGCTGTAATCATCGTAGGCTTTTTTCAGGTTTTTCAGCCCTTGGGTAGCGCCAACTTTATGGACATGAATACCGGCGAATCCATAAAACATATCCGGGTATTTTTGGCAATATCCATAAACTATCTCGTTTTCATCATCGTTGGCCGAACGAAGAATTGCTTTTGCGATACCTTGCTTTTTCATGCTCTCGATAGTGGTTTTTACAGGTTCTATGGTTGCCCTGTCCCAACACCTGTAAAGTTTTGCGTATGCTTTCATTGTCGGTGTCATTTCCGGAACAACGTCTTTCATAAGTTCAGCAATCCGAAGTTTTACATTCGAGTCAAAAATATCCATTGGCGCCTCCTTGCCTGGTAAAAATCAACTAAATTTAATAATCGCTACAATATCAGTTGAAAAGGAATAACAGAAAGATCATCAACTAAAAATCCTGATTTCCAACTTCATCAATCTTCAATCCCCATATTTGAATAATTACTCTAAGTCGGAGAAAATAAAAAGAGAAAAATAATATTTTTTGTAATCGGTCAGTTTATGGAAGGCAAGGTTGGAGATCGTCTGCAAGAAATTATTGCCCTGGAATAATATAGGGCACTGAATCGGAAGTGAAAAAGCAACCGGGTCTTTTTTGCACCCCTTCCATTTTACTCTCGTCAGGGAAGTGGACTTTAAAGTATGTGAAGATCATATCGAAATTATTTTCCGGAAAATACCGCACCACCGGTTTTCCCATGTTTTTACTTTCATGATACTTAAATTTGATCTCAATAACAGAATCAGTGCTTTCCGGTTTCTCCTCCTCGGATAAGGTTTCAAAAGCCGTAAA
>CAYSHR010000606.1:0-2678 GCA_964430795.1 uncultured bacterium | reverse complement strand
CCGACCGACAGTGTTCCTGGACGAGCGATGATGACAGCAACGACGACGATGACAGTAATGATGACGACGATGATGACAATGATAACGATGACGATGTTTGTTGTGGCTGCTGATTCCAGCTAACCCGCATTTCTCTCCAGTTTGCTCAACAGCCTCCCGGGAAACTAAGGTTTCTCAAAGCCGCTTGGAGTAATGGTTCCATAATAAAAACCCTTGACCGTGGCGTCATTAAAGCTTCCCGCCTGGGTATATCCCCAGAGATAGATGGTGCGCCCATCTGTGGAATGAGTGGAAAAGATGTTTTTCCCTTCCACAACATCCGCCTGGGCGTCCGGCACGGATTCTACAATTTTCACCACAAGGTTCACCCCAAGAAGCAGGGCGACCAGCACCAGCAAAACCACTACGCTTTTTTGACCAGCCATAATTATTTCTCCTGATTATTGGTTGTTCTTTTTGCTAAACAGAGATTGCTCAATCATTTTGAATCTGTGTTATGAGTCGCAACATTTCTCTTATTCCCCGGCTATCCTCAAAGACCAGGCCGGCCTTGAAACATTTTGCGCTTTTGTCAAAATCGCCCCTTAGGAAAAAGGCTTTTCCCTTCTCCGTGCATTCCTTGATATTCTCACATTTCGTATTTGACGGAAGGATTTCTCTCTCTCCTTGCCGGCAAAATCTATGCCCTTCTTTTAAAACCAAATCATATGCCACCGCTTTGGAGTTTATCAATCCAGCCCTTGCTTTTGTTTTTGATAAGTTCCTTTTGATAAGATCGCGGACTTTTTCAATCTCCGTACAATCGCCAAAAGTGGGGTTGCTGATATAGTTTTTTAATACAAGCCTGGCTTTAAGATAGTTTTTTTCTTCTTCTACTTCCTGCCTGGACCTTAGTTCTGAAACAAGAAGAAACAGGATCACAAGGGCAAGCAGGGTTAACGCGCCGACTCTTACATTCTTCTTTTTTACCTTATCCGGTTCAGGCTTGTCGGTCATGGCGGTCCTGCTTTTTATTTCTTGTCCGGAAACCAGGCCGGAAACTATTTAACCTCAAAGAAGTAATCATTCTCTATGGAGAATTTCAAGTGGCTCATTTTCAAGTCCAGCTTATATAAGCCCAAAGACCCCGCCACATAATTAAGTTGGGCCACCAAAATCGCGGGACCATCCTCAGGGATGGCTAAATCAAACCCTCTTTTCAAAACGGTTTTGCCGCCGGGGCTTGTTAAGGATATTTCGATCTTAACATCCTCAAAGTTTTTCTTCAGGTCGTTTACCGCGAAAACGGGTATCCGAATTATCTCTCCTGATTTATATTCCTCTTTTTCCAGAAGCACAAAAACATATTGAGGAGCAAGCTGCTTTTGCATGGCGTAATAGCTTTTCTTGGGAACTCGCCAGTAATCAACAATGGACCACTGGATTGCCGGATTGGAATCGTTAAACATAAAAGGAAGAACGCCTCCTCCAGGAGCGTATTTTTTTGCCCTTATTCGATCAATATAATACTGATTTATCCTTGATTGATATTCCTGGGACGCCTCGATGAGTTTTTTTAGAGAATCATGTTTGGAAAGACCGATCCAGTGATCCATTAAATCGGTCTGCAGGCTGTTTCGCTCCTGAAGGCGCCGCCAATCGATCTTCTTGACATCCTTGTCCATAAACTTGATGGACGATTCATAATTCGGAAAACTCTGGGCGCCGAATTCAGTGACGAACCTCACGTTCTTTGGCGTAAACCTGATAACCTTGTCAAAGTTCCGTTTTGGTCCCTGGACTCTGTACCATCCAAAATAGAAGTGGGTGTCCCCTCCTTTTTTTAAGAAAGCCGGCTCCCCTGATGAGCGATTTACAAACCTGCTGGGGTCCTCCAAGGCCACAACGGCCTTTAGTTCATTGTCCAGAACATCCCGGTTCCACGACCAGAAAAATATGGAAAAAACACTTTTGCTTATATTTACAATATCCTCATCTTTGGTGTCCACAAGGTATATTGCCTCATTGTGGCAACACCAGGTGACAATGCTTGGGTGGTTATATAACAGGCGGACCATCTGCCCTATCTGCTTTTTGGCGGTGTGGAGAATCTCCCGCTTATAACTCCACTGAAGGGGGAAGTCCTGCCAGACCAGCATCCCTTCTCTATCGGCTGCTTTATAAAACTCGGGATGATCAATGTGGGCATGAACCCGCAGCATATTCATGTTGCATTTTTTCGCCAGGCGAAGGTCTTTTTTGATGGTCTCCTTTTTTACCGAGGCAATTCGGGTGTCCGAAGGCGCGTAATTGTTTCCTTTGATATAGAGGCGCACCCCGTTTATATAGAATATCCAATCCCTTACTTCCACAGTGCGAAGACCAATAATCTCTTCCTTGTGATCCGGCTCTTTTTTATCGCCGGTAAAAAGGGAGACGCCGGCTTTATAAAGATTGGCTCTGCCAAGATCGTGGGGCCACCATAGTCTTGGATTTTTTAAGGTATGGGTAAAATCAAAGCTGTTGTTCCCCTTTACCAATTCCACATTGTGATCAAAGGAGAACGACGCGCCTTTGAAATTCTCCGGGTTATATTGGATGTTCAGCTTTCCTTCAATATTTTTATCGGAGTTGATCTCTACCCGAACAGTCAATTCGGCGCTTTTGTTTCTAATGTTTTTAGCGTGAATTTTCACATC
>CAYSHR010000605.1:0-2684 GCA_964430795.1 uncultured bacterium | reverse complement strand
AAAAAGCCACGGCGTTTAGAGCCGTATCCCCACTCCAAGGTGGACGAGAAGAGAGTAGCCCATATCCTAAATACCCCACTATCGAAATCGCAAAAAGAAGAACAGCCAATATGATTTTATTGGGGCTGATTTTTTGTAGCAGATAGAAAATGTTATCTGTCACAAACAGGCAGGTCAAAAACCATAGGGGACGATTAAAATGCATATAATCCCCTACATCGACTGAATAGAATAATCCGATAATTGGTTTATATATTCTGGGGGCGTCTATATTAAACTCCATAAAGGAATTGGTCCCGAAATTCCTGCTTAGAAGCAAGTAACTCAGATAGGTAACAACAAAGAAGACAAAATAGGGAACAAGAACTGATCTTGCCCTCCTGCTCAAGAATTTACCGTAACTCTTATATTTTTCGCTGTTGAATAAAAACCCTGACAGGAAAAAAAACAAGGGCATGTGAAATGAGTATAGATAGCCGTTAATACTTGAAATAGCTGAAAAATGGCTGAAAACAACCAGAAATATTCCCAAGCCTTTGCACGTATCTATCCAGGGAATTCTATTGCCGCCCATCAAAGCCGCCTTAAACTGGTTTCCTTCATTGATGTTAGTAGGTTATTTAAATTATAGTCAAGATTTATAACAGTCAAGATTTATAACTTTCTCTTTCCTTTCCTGCTATATTGGCTTCAATAAAATGTTAAAGTATCTCGATTATTTTGAACTGGAAACCATATTCACATTAGTTCAGGAAAAAGATAGGGAGGGACAATGATAAAAGAGGTTGAATATTTTGAAAAACCCGGCAAAAGCAATACCGACTCTTGTGTAAAGATTGTAAAAAGAGCTATTAAAGAAGAGAGGTATGACCATGTAATATTAGCCAGCACATCAGGTGCCACCGCAAAAAAGTTCCATGACGCCCTTTTGGAGTCCGGTGTAAATCTTGTGGTTGTCACCCACTCCCAAGGCTTTAAGAATCCAAATGAAAATGAATTTGATCCCGGCCTTAGAAAAGAACTCGAAAAAGGTGGGACAAAGATACTGACCACAACAATCCTGACCCACTCCCTGGAGACGGCTCTTGGGGCAAAATTTCAAGGAGTTCTACCAACTCATATAATTGCCCATTCTCTTAGAAGGTTTGGCCAAGGCGCTAAAGTATGCTGCGAAATAGTTATGGAAGCGGCGGACTGCGGAATGATACCGGAAATGGAAAATGTGATCTCCATAGCGGGTACAGGGCATGGAAGTGATACAATATGTATTATAAAATCCGCTACAAGTAAAAGATTCCTAGATCTTAAAGTAAGTCAATTCCTGGCTAAACCTTTGTGAAACAGAGCAAAAAAACAAGGCTGACCCCCATTTCTCACCAGTTATCGTCGCAAGGGCTTCCAGATGGTTGAAAATGAAGGGTGCTCGGACTGTATAGCGTAAAAGGCATACTCGACAGTATTTCAACACGACTGGAAGGAGAACGCCCTGAAGTCCCAGCCATATCGGTGACCGCGGCAGGACGCTGGTGATAAACCCGGGCTAACTCATCAGTCCACGTAAATGGCGTTGCGTTGCATTACCATGTCCCGCTCAAAGCGCCCATAAATCATATATTCCTTGCCTGGCTTAAGGGCGTCAAATTGTTTTGGATATTTCCCGGTATTTAGATATACAAAAAATGGCGCCCCTGAAGACATGACAAGAAGCTTGTAAAATTCCTTTTCAGATACTCTTTCCGTATCAAACCGTAGAATTATTCTGATATTTTTCCCTGAGTATCCCGCCGGCGCGATGGCAATTTGTGGGGCATCAAGAAGCTTATAGTCATTATTAATAGTTCCAAGAGGAGGAAATTTGTTTCCACCACCGCAGGCGGTCAATGGAACAATAGTAGAAATAATCAGTATAATAAAGAAAAGATTTCTTTTCATTTTCCACCCTCCACTTTGTTGTTGACTATTATATCAAAACTCCCGTCAAAGTCCTTATCTATCTCTTTTGAAAGAGGCCGGCCCTTATCATCATATGTTGCTCGCACATCAAACTTCCCGTCATTATTCGTATCTTTCTCAAGTAAAATCTGAAATCCGGTCTCCGTGTCATATTGGGCAACAGTCTCAAAAGTCCCATTATAATCAAAATCAACTTCCACCATTTTTAATCGGTCATCTTTATAAATTTCACGGTAATCAATGCGCCCATCATAGTTTTTGTCTTTTTTAAATTCCTTCTTTTTCAAAGTAAAACCTGTTATTAACCATTCATCAGAGTTCCCATCACCGTTTTTGTCCATCTGGTTAATAAATTCCTGCTCCCATATTGAAATCGATTGGGATCGATCAAGAAGAAGGAGAATAAGTACAATAGAACCTGAAAGAGCCACAAGAAAGGCTATTTTCCAGGAGTTGGACATTTTAAATTTCTTTTTCCGTTTAGCCATATCATAATATAAACTTGATACTTCCATTAGTTCAACATATTATTATACATAAACCTCTTTTTTCATTTTGGTAGAGATTACAGATTGACAACCGCCCCTCTCATTCCCCAAAAAAACGTCCTGAAAATATTTTCATTTTTCTCTTGACATCCCCCCCCCCTTGATATGATAGCTTTGTAACGAGACATAAAAAATATAAATTCAAAAAATAAAATACTCTTTTTTTCGTGGGGTTATTTGCCC
>CAYSHR010000604.1:0-2714 GCA_964430795.1 uncultured bacterium | reverse complement strand
TTGGCGTACATCAAGGCGCCCAGGTCAGAGGGATGAACCTCATCAACGAGATAATCGTCCATCCAGATATCCCCCAGCATTCCCAACTGATCCGCGAGGATGATATGTTCCTGACCCTGGAGGGACCATCTGACATAGCTGAAAGCCAGTTCCGCGAGGAGTCCGGCGGCAGGTTGGAGAACGGGACCAATAATATCGACGATGTATGTACTGTTGCCAAAGTTGGGATAAATTATGAAGACAATGTCGCAGTTGGGATTCTGATCTCTAATGGCGTCGATAAGCTGGTTTATCCTGACTGGAATTTCAAAAGCGTATTCAGGGTGATCAAAGAAGTTTAGAATCATTTGCCAGACATCATAGGGCGGCATGCCCTCCACGTATGGATCAAGGTCATTCCCTCCAATGGTGATAGTGACTATATCAGCCTCCATTATAAATGGATTGACCCGATCCTCGAAAAACTCCGATTCCGCCCCGGGAAGCCATTGCCATGAACGGCTTCCGCCAACATGTTGGTTATTTAGATTTACAGGCGCCAACGCTGAAAAATATGTCGCCAGAATTGTGGGAAAAGGAGGATCTCCACCTTGAATTCCGATGCTGTCTCCAATGGATAGAATGTCTAGCTGCCCTTCTTTTAAAGCAACTGGAGTACGCAAAGGGCGGCTGTTTGATGTTGAATCATATTCAGGACCAATGGAATAGCTCATAAAATATGTCGCCGGCGCCATATCCTCAAAAGCAAATTCGCCGTTCCGGTCTGTAACCGTTTGCCGCTGACCAGCGCCATCAAAGAGAAACACGTCTACATTGGGTATGCCCCTGTCCGCACTGTCCATTTCTTGTAGCCAATAGGATTTGGCGTTTTTATTGTCGTCGTTATAAACGGCGCCGGTTATTGACTGGGCGAAAACCTGGTTGGACAAAACAGCGGATAATACAAACAGAACAAGAAAAATATTTCTTGTGAGAAATGAAGACATATTAAAACTCCAGTCTCAGCCGGGTTTGTCGGGAATGAGACTAAAAATATTGGATCCCATAAATTCAGTATACGGATTTTGAAAAAGCGATTAAAGAAAAAATTCCAATCAGGCTGATTTTTCTTTACGTTTTCACTTATGTTTTAAAGTACTAGCGGGATTCAGTCAACAATGACGCGGCATAATAGTGATTTGTCAATTTTAATCTTCTATGTATCTATAAACATTAGAAATTTTCTTTGCTTTATCGAGTTCTTGTGCTAAACTTTTTTTCGGTAAATCACATTAGCTCAGGGCAAAGAGAGTTACATCATGGCTTTTTTGTTATTGTTGATCCATGAATCAAAAAAAAACCACTCCATTCCAGCTTCAATATTGATGTTAAAGCAATTAATCTATTCTGGTGAATTCCATTGTCATGATAATTCCAGTAGGAGATG
Source organism: uncultured bacterium (assembly GCA_964430795.1). GTDB lineage: Bacteria > Lernaellota > Lernaellaia > JACKCT01 > CAYSHR01 > CAYSHR01. The sequence goes on along the minus strand of CAYSHR010000604.1, from coordinate 1,288 downwards.
AAAATGAATTTTAGTACAAAAAATTATGCTTCAAAAATGTTTCCGGCTCTTTTTCTGGTGGCGGCAATCTGCCTTGTGTTGTTGTTTTCCGTAGCTGTAAAAAAGGCTAATGCTATTGACGATCAGGAGATGAGAACGGTTTTCGCTATCGCTGATATCGCTGATTATGGAAGTCAGGTTTTTTTAAAAGCTTACATTGTGTTTGGCGACCAGTTGATTCTAGCGGAAACGTGGCAGGTGCCCTCACGTCAGGGAGGAGCTGTCGGCCTTGCTGTTGACCAGGCTAATGAACGATTATTCATGTCTTTTGAACAAGGCTCAGTTGTTGATGACGATGACGATTTTGATGATGGCCAAAGCACCGGTGGCGGAACCGATACGCCAAGCAATATCATCGATGTTTTTAGCGCCAGAGACGGTTCATACATTACCCAGATTGTTCTTCCTGGTACAACAAACCTTGCCGGAATGGTTGTTCATCAATCAAGAGGGCATCTATACGTTGTGGACAGGGGAGATAAGGACGTCTTTGTTTTTGACGTCAATGCCAATTTTACTCTTATCGACCACTGGATTTTACCTACAGGGCAAGGAGCATGGGGAATAGACTTGCATAACGACATTCTCTATACAACAGACACCGACCCTCTTTATACCCACTATGTCAGATGGTACGACATTGACACTCACCAGGAGCTTGGAAGTTACGATTTTGCCGAAGAAGTTACCGGCATTGTTGTTATGGCCGACAGGCAGACTCCTTCAAACGGACCACTTATCTACACAACCTCCTACGATGGTTTTATTGGCTCCTACGACAAAATTCAAAGATATGCTATAGGCGCCGGCGCCTATACAAGCGCTGTTGTTGGAAAGCACACAGCCGGCATTTCAGCCAATCCGGAGTTGGATATTGTTTACGTATCTCATGCCGGCACTCTGTTCACCGACCCTCTGTTGAAGGTTATCGACGTTGCCGGTGGTAGCGTATTGAACTCCTATGCCATGCCCGAAGGGGACAGCCCAACTGATGTAATTGCCAGCAATATTCCCTTTGGCGGCACCGTTTCTAAAACACTGACATCCCATCCCAGCGGCAATATTCCCATGGGGCAGACCGCCTCTTTTGAAATCGAAATAGAAAACAGGTCCATCTATTCTCTAGTAATGATCCCCCTTGAGGATATTTATGACCCTACCCATTTTACATTTGTCTCGGCAACGCCTACACCTGATAATACAACCAATGGAGATATTGTATGGAATGACCTGACGACTTCATTAGGAA
>CAYSHR010000603.1:0-2718 GCA_964430795.1 uncultured bacterium | reverse complement strand
GGCACACCGGTTACTCTACATTCACAGCTTCAAATTTGCACACATCAAAGCAGATTCCACACTTGATGCATTTTTCCTGATCGATGACATGCACCTGCTTTTTCTCGCCCTCGATAGCATCCGAAGGGCATTTCTTTTTGCATAAAAGGCAACCAGTGCAATTGTCGTCAACTACCGTAAATGTGATAAGGTCTTTGCATGAATGGGCGGGGCATTTTTTCTCATTTATATGAGCTTCATATTCATGGCGGAAAAACTTCAGGGTCGTAAGCAATGGATTCGGCGCCGTGCTTCCAAGAGCGCAAAGGCATGTGTCCATTATGGTCTGGGAGAGGTCTTCGAGAAGTTCGATGTCGCCCTGCTGTCCTTTGCCTTCACAAATATCGCTGAGGATATTTCTAAGTTGCATGACCCCTTCACGACAGGGCACGCATTTGCCGCATGATTCATCCACCAGAAATCCGGTAAAATACCTGGCGATATCAACCATGCAGGTCGTTTCATCCATGACAATCATTCCACCCGAGCCCATCATTGAGCCGACTTCATTCAGATGGTCAAAATCAACAGGCATATCAAGATATTTTTCAGGAATACAACCACCGGATGGACCGCCGGTCTGAACAGCTTTGAATTTCTTTCCTTTTGGAATTCCGCCACCGATATCATAGATTATCTCTTTAAGGGTTATTCCCATGGGCACTTCAATAAGACCTGTATTGTTGATTCTACCAACAAGAGAGAATATCTTGGTTCCTGTGCTCTGTTTTGTGCCGATATCGCTATACCATTTAGCACCGTTTTTGATGATAAAGGGAACGTTTGCCCAGGTTTCCACATTATTCAGATTCGTGGGTTTGTCATAAAGACCCCGCTCGGACATATGGACATATTTAGGGATCGGTTCTCCGGGATTGCCCTCTATGGAAGCCATCAGGGCCGAAGATTCGCCGCATACGAAAGCGCCGCCGCCTCTTACTATTTGTAAATCGAAATCAAAACCGCTTCCAAGAATGTCCTTGCCCAACAAGCCGTATTCCCGAGCCTGATCAATAGCAACAGCGAGATTTTTAACAGCCAGGGGATACTCATTGCGTACATAAACATAACCAATGCCGCTGCCAATAGCATAGGCGCCGATGATCATTCCCTCAATAACCAGATGAGGGTTGCCTTCAAGAAGAGACCTGTCCATATAAGCGCCGGGGTCGCCCTCGTCGGCGTTGCAAACTATATATTTTGTTTCGCCTTTGGCCGCCTTTGTGGATTCCCATTTGATTCCTGTGGGAAAACCGCCGCCGCCGCGACCTCTGAGGTTGGATTCCTTTACCTGGGAGACAATCTCGTCAGGGTTCATTTTTAAAAGAGCTTTCGACAGGGCAAGATAACCTTCAAGAGAAAAATAATCGGTAATTTTATTGGGGTTAATCTGCCCGTTCATTCCAAAAATCAGCCGCTCTTGTCTGGCGTAAAAAGGGATTTCATCCTCTTTGACTATTGGCTCGGCGCCCTTTTCGGGTTTGTATAGAAGCTTATCAACAAGGTCGCCGTTCTCAATAGTGTCGTCAAGAATCTGGTCAACGTTTTTGACCTTGACTCTTTGATAGAAGATATTACCCGGCTGAATTACAACCAATGAGCCTCTTTCGCAAAACCCATGACAACCTGATAAGCGGAGTTCCACTTTATCCTGCCAACCTCTCTGCTTTACACCGTTTTCAAGAGTCTGGAATAGAGTCTTGCAATCATAGGCATGGCAGCCGGTGCCGCCGCAAACCGTGAGAGTGGTTTTCTTTGAGTTCCCGGCTTTAGCCGACGCCTTACAAATATCCGCTAATGCTGTGTAGTTATTAAGTTTTAAGTTCTCACCCATTTTTGTTAAAACTCCGTTTTGTTGCCCTGGTATAGATTTACTCAGGTTTTTCCAAAAATATTTCGGATGCTATATTTACAATAATTTTGCGGTTTTTACCACCCTTTTAAGAATTTGAGTGAAAAACTTTCAATTATTTGCTAACAAGAAGCATCATTTGTTTTATAAATACCGGTTTTACCGGCAATTGAGCGGATTATAAGGATATGATAGACTCCATACCAACGATTGATGACCCAAATTTATTTGATCTTATATTCAGGCAAAAGCTCTTTGCCGGATTCTTTATTTTGCTTTTCATTATGCTTGTAATTGAGCTTATTCGAAGAAGGGCGTTAAAAGAGCGTTACGCGATCCTCTGGATAATCGCCTCCACGGTTTTGCTGCCCCTTGTACTTTCAACCACCCTGGTATCGAAAGTATCCAATATTCTTGGCATCGCTTATACACCCCTTTCCATATTGCTCACCGGTGTTCTATTTCTTATCTTGATAAATCTCCATTTCTCTGTTGCCCTGTCCCGCCATAGAGAGAATGAAACCAAGCTGGCTATAAGACTCACTGAGCAGCAGGAAGAGATTAACAATCTAAAGAAAACCTTGAGTAATGTCAGTGGAAAATTTGATTTAGAAAAATTGCGCCGGCTTAGTGTTCCCCTCAGGGCGATTCGCGAATCGCCCCTACAAGATTGCATCGTCGGATCATTGCTCACATATCTCTTTTTATTGCTGCCGGCTGCTTGCCGGTGACCCACGCCACCCGAGAGTTGACATGACTCTAGCAACCGCAACAATTGCTGCCGCTGTCGTCGTCATCATCTCTAGCCACGGAATCGTCATCGTCAT
>CAYSHR010000602.1:0-2719 GCA_964430795.1 uncultured bacterium | reverse complement strand
AAAATGCAAAACAAACAGGAAATTTTTCAAAAAAGTCCGACCTGTTCTATTTTCCCAGGGCCACTTCAATATCCTTTTCCAGAACTCCCGGATTTGGCGGTCCAGTGAATTTTCTAATCAGCTTGCCGTCTTTTCCAAAAAGCATGCTTGTGGGAATGGCAAAGATATTTAGTTCGTTCAGAGTATCCATGTTGGCTTTGCCCAGGCTATATTCCATTTTCGCTTTTACAGAAATGTTTTTAATTTTCGTAACTCCATATTGGGTTTCCACGCTCAGTGAAAGTAATTCAAAGCCTTTTGGGTGAAATCGCTTATAAACGCTGTTAAGGTGGGGAACTTCCATAATACAGGGCGCGCACCAGCTTGCCCAGAAATTGACCAAAACCACTTTCCCTTTGTAGTCTTTGAAATCCTTTGCGGCGCCATCCAGCGCGGTATACTTGGTGTGCTTCATTTCCATAAGAGAACCGGGGTCCCCGCTTATGGCAAGAGCGGGAACAGAAAATATTACTATCAGTAAAATTATAGCTATTTTATTTTTTCCAAGCATTTAATGTCCTTAGTTCCTTTTTTTTATTCAGGGTCAACCACCGTTTTTTCGCCCAGGCCAAATCCGCTTTGAGATGCTTTTTCCTCTTTACTTTCCTTTATAGCCTTTGACAGGTCGCCCGGCTTGTCGGTTTTTACCAATTTTTCCAACTCTCTGATAATTATTGCTTTTGGAAACCCTGTATAACCCTGAACTTTCCGCCCTTTGGCGTTTAAAATGATATTGGTTGGCAGAGCCGTTCTGGCGCCTAACAGTTGCAAATCATTAACCTTGCCATGAACCACAGGGTAAGGAATATTCATGGCTTTTGTGATTTTCACACCCTCTTCTATCTCCTCATCGCAATTTACGCTGATAATGTAAAACTTATCTTTTGCTATGGTTTGGTGGATTTTGATCAACTCCGGTATCTCTTTTTTACACGGCGCGCACCATGAAGCGAAAAAATTTAGAAGGATCGGTTTTCCTCTGTACTTTTCCAATGTAACCACATTTCCTGAAAAATCATCAAATTTAATGGATAGAGGATCATTCTCACGGTCGGCGCCGATATTATTCACTCCTGGAATTGACGATGAACTCTTCTCTGGTGATTGGGCAAAGAAATAGAGACCGACGCCGGCAACGACAATAGCGGCGACAACAATGCCCGCTCCCGCTTTAAACAGCTTCAAGGGCATCTTCTTTCTAAAAATAATAAGTAATGTCATGGCGCCGGTAACTGCAAGGATCGGGTATATGGAAGGTACAACATGGGTAAGCTGGCCAAAGATCAGCCACGTAGCCGCTATCAATAATACCGCCCCTGTGACAACTTCCACAATGTCAAAATAGCGATTAACTTTCTTGAAAGTACTAAGAAGCTTATTCAGGAAAATGGCGGTTATAAGAAAGGGTATGGCAAGCCCCGCACTGTAAACGCCCAGAAGCAACATGCCTTTGGCGGTTGACCCCTGCTGAGAAGCCAATAGGAGAATCATGGCAAGTATGGGACCGATGCACGGCGTCCAGCCAAAAGCAAAAGCGGAACCAAATAAAAAGCTGGACAAAGGGCCGAATCGTCTCTCTTTAACCTGTACTCTTTTTTCATAATAGAGCAATTTTATCTGAATAAGTCCCATGGAATGAAGAGCCAGGGTCACGATTACCAATCCCGCTACAATAGAAATCTGGCTTGAATAATTTTTTATGAATAATCCAATGGCGCTGGCGCCAAGGCCGGCGAGTATAAAAATGATGGAGAAACCACAGACAAAAATCAATGTATTGAAAAATACTTTCCCAAATGTTTTTCCCTGTTCTTCCTTATTTGTCATCTGCTCCAGGCTCATACCGGATACAAAAGACATATAGATGGGAAGAAGAGGCAGAACACATGGCGAAAAGAAAGAAACCAATCCACCTAAAAAGGCTGCCAGCAAAGCCACCATCAATCCTGTTTCCTCCGGGTTCTCAATGAACCGGGCCAGAAATCCGGCTGAAGGTTCGACGGCTTGAACACCTTGGGAGGCTACGGAAACAACAGAGTTAATAATTAAGTGGAACTCGGTATTAAACATGGTGATCACACCCCATAAAATGACTAAGGAACGGCAAATGACCGTTCCTGAAACTTAAATGTTATAAATGCGCTATTCGTAACTAACGATACGGTATCTGATTTTCTTGAAGTTCTTTTCATATTTACCAGTGATAATAAATTTCTTCTTAACCCCGGCGACAAGAGGTTTCTCCCTGGCAACCCATGTCTCAGTGGATGATATAGGTAGATGCTGGTTTCCCTTTTCATCGCAACAAATTTCTTCACGATCATAAAAATTAACCTGAATTTTTATATCCTTTAAAGGATATTCAGACATGTTCTCAATCTTGCCGATAATTGTAAAATTGTCAATTTCATCCACGATCCAGGTAACATCGATAAATCTGATTGGCACATCTCCGCCAAGGTGCCTTGGAGGCATTTCATCCTTGCTGGCAATATTTGTCATTTCAACCCAGCCCGAGATGGTCCTCTTTTCAACCTTTCCCCACCCATTTTTCTCATTAACGAGAAACATGGTCTCGCCTTTAGTCAAACGGGCGACAATAGCGGAAGTTTTTTCAGGAGAGGAGTAAACCACTGTACCATCGTTTTTAACAAAAACATAGGTCTTGTAGCTTGAGGTG
>CAYSHR010000601.1:0-2728 GCA_964430795.1 uncultured bacterium | reverse complement strand
GTTTGTTAATGTTGTTGCCGGTAATGGTTCCAAAGAGCTTTCCGCCGTCATCATTGAACTTGAAGTCAACGGCGAACATGCCTTTGTCGTCATAACCTTGTCTGGCGTCAATAAGGTCTTTGCCGAAAATCAGGGCTCTCTTCTTTAACAGGTAGAAGAACTTTCCATACTTGGAGTCCTCTACACCTTCGTATATCTGATATTCATCAGGTATGATTCCGCCTATCTGCTCAAGAAGTTGTTCCCTTGACTTGGCCGTATGCTCCCTCTTCTCAACAAGGCGAAAATCCAGAACAGCGGTTTTTCCTATAAGTTTTTTGGCTTTTTCCGGATCGACCTCGCCGGGAAGCCTGACAACGATCTGGGTCACGCCGCTGCCGAAATCCCTTTGAGTGTAAATCTGAGGCTCGCGAACATTGAATTCATCCACCCGGCTCTCAATTGTTCGAAGAGCTTCCTGAACAGCCCGCTGTTTCAGCATATCGCTGTATGCCTTTGAAACCGTCATCCGAAGGCCGTTCTCACCAAAGGATTCAATGGAGTAATCTCCCTCCATTATATCCTGGTCACATCCTGGAACAACGATCAGAAGCGAAAGAATGATAAATAGAAATATTACTGAACGTTTCATGTTAAACTCCAAAAAACCTTTTTCACTTGGCGCCCCTTATCAATTCCCGAGCCCGTCCGGCGTCATCTGCGGAACTGAAAATCATTTCCAGTTTATTATCCTCAGTCACTGTTATCTTTGAACAAGAGATGTTGTTCTCCTTGAATCGTTCAGCCAGGTCATCGCCTTTAGATTCCAGGGTATAACGAATAGCCTTATCCGTTTCCACGCCAAGAACAACGTGCATTCCCCCTTGGAGATCCAAACCAAGCTTAATCGGCTCAAGTTTGGTTATGCCAAGGTTGATGTGGTCCTTCTTGGTTTTTGCTCCTGTTCGCAACTCCTCTTTTGTGACTGACCCATACCCCAAAAACGTGGGTATAAGCATCACCAGAGCCAAAGCGGCAAGGCAGCCTATCAAAATTAGCCTTGGTAAAAGATTACCATTCATAAATCTTACTCCCCTTAAATTGCATCAAGGAAATTTCTAAACGCCATCACATGGAGCGGCCATCCGGTTTATGTCGGTTTTACCGGTGTTTCGCTCTGTTGATATCCGGCCACGGACCCTTTGGTAATTCGAACTTTAACATTATTCGAGATTTCCAGATCCACTGTTTTATCCGTAACCGCGGCCACCTTACCCCAGATGCCTCCGGAGGTAATTACCTTATCTCCCCTTTTAATGGTATCCAGAAAAGACTGATGTTCTTTAGCCTTTTTTGTTTGGGGACGAATAAGAAAAAAATAAAAAATCAACACCATAGGGGCGATCAACAACAAGGTGGACATCGTGTCCCCGCCACCTAAACCCCCGGCTCCACCAGATCCGGCGCCTTGGGCCAGACTTATCACAGCAAATAAACTCATTGGGTACTCCTGCTCCTTTATCCTTTATAATCAAATAGATAAGTTACTCATACCTTTTTAAAACCGAATGATAATATTCCGAATACCGATTTTCCGCAATAGCTTTCTGCGCTTTTTTGACCAAATCGAAATAAAAGTAAAGATTATGCATGGTAAGAAGGCGAAGAACGCTTACCTCCCCCGCCTGATAAAGATGCCGCAGATAGGCTCTGGAATAGGTCTTACATGTATGGCAAGGGCAATGGGGATCAAGAGGCGAATTCTCCCTGGCGTGTCCGGCGTTCTTGATATTCAACTTCCCAGAATTAGTAAACAAGGTGCCGTTCCTGGCGTTTCTGGTGGGCAAAACGCAATCGAACATGTCATATCCCATGGCGATGGCCTTGAGAATATCCTGAGGCGTTCCAACACCCATCATGTATCTGGGCTTATCTTCCGGAAGTCCCTGAATGGAAATTTCAGCCATCTCCATCATCATATCCTTGCTCTCTCCAACACTGAGACCGCCCACCCCGTAGCCTGGAAAATCCATTTCCGAAAGAACCGATACGCTCTGTTTTCGAAGCTCTTTAAACATGCCTCCCTGAACAATTCCGAAAAGAACCTGCTCTTCCCTGTTTCGCCATGTGTCAATACATCTTTTTGCCCAGCGATGGGTAAGCTCCATGGAATTTTTAGTGTAATCAAAAGTTGCCGGATAGGGTGTGCATTCATCAAAAGCCATTATTATGTCCGCGCCAATGGCTTGTTGGATTTTTACAGCCTTTTCCGGCGTAAGAAGATGGGAGCTTCCATCCAGGTGACTCTGGAATTTCACACCATCCTCGGAAATCTTTCTCAGTTTCCCGAGAGAATAGACCTGAAAACCACCTGAGTCTGTAAGTATCGGGGGCTCCCATCGGGCAAAAGAATGAAGACCGCCGAATTCCTTAATTAGTTCATGGCCCGGGCGGAGGTAAAGGTGGTAGGTGTTTGAGAGCATCATGGAGGCGCCAAGACTTTTCAGATCGTCGGGAGTAAGGGTTTTTACAGTCCCCTGAGTTCCCACAGGCATAAAAACAGGGGTGTTCACTTTGCCGTGGGGCGTGGTAATAATACCGGCTCTAGCCTTTGCGTCTTTTTCCGTGACTGTAAATGAAAAGGTCATCTCTTTACCCGCTAATCAATAAAAGTCCCTTTTCCCCACCATCTTTCCAATGCTTTTCCAAGGTCCTTGTGCTCCTGGTTCTTATCCAATCCGGGATCCTT
>CAYSHR010000600.1:0-2729 GCA_964430795.1 uncultured bacterium | reverse complement strand
GCCGGTTAGCGGGGAACAATGACCTGAATCAACAGCCCATTTCTCATGTCGATGGTCAAATGTTAGGATAAGGCTTTAACGAAATGATCAATTTCGCGGGCAGGTTAGGGTCTGGCTGTGGAGAACTTGGGCTAGAATAGATGAGAAATTCCTTTTTTTGATGATTTTCCGGACTTTCCTTCCTCGAATATGAAATCATCGTCGGAAAGAATCTCCAGGCAGGCGTCAACAATTTTTTCATCATAACGAGAGCCCTTGAAATCCCGGATTTCCTTTTTCGCCGCATCAATACCCTTGGAAGGGCGGTAAGGGCGGTGAGACGCCAGGGATTCAACAACATCGGCTACTCCTATTATCATAGCTTCAGGGAGTATCTGATTACCCTTAAGACCCTGGGGGTAACCGCTTCCATCAAGCCTCTCGTGGTGTTGAAGTACGATCTTCGCTACCGGCCAGGGGAATTCAATTCCTTCAAGAATATCAAAGCCGACTTTGGGATGATGCTTTATAAGGTCAGTCTCGTGTTTTCTAAGCACTCCCGGCCGGTTGAGAATTTCCGAAGGAACGTATATTTTTCCTATATCGTGAAGGAGGCCCGCCATGCGAATACCGGCAATCCGCTGTTGGGACATCCCGAGAGATTCGGCAAGCCGGCAAGCGAAATGGGCCACCCGTCGTTGATGCCCTGAAGTATAAGGGTCCCGGTTTTCCACAATGGTGGTAAGAGCGCTTACTGTTTCTTCCATAATATTCTGGAGCTTTTCTATGGTCGCCTGAAGCTCTTTTTCCGTGCGCCACTTGGCTCCCATAGAGAGGGCGAACTGCTGTATCTCATGAGAGTGGCAAGGCTTTTTGATAAAAAACACCTTCTCCATAGGGGGCAATCGATCAACTATTTTTGCCGGCGACACATCGGAATAAGCTGTTACAAAAAGAATCTGGATGTCCTTGTCAATCTTTCGTATCATTTCCGCGGCGGCTACTCCGTCAATGCCGGGGGGAATTCTAACATCCATAAAAACCAGTGAAAAGGGATCACCGGATTCTAAGGAGTCTTCCACTGCCTTGATAGCGTCTTCGCCCTGGCTGCAAAGGACGAGGTCCAAATTCATTTCCTGGCCGGCGGTCTGTGGTTCGGCGAATAATTCGTTTTCCAGTTCACCCAGTTCCTTGTCAAGATGATTAGTGATGTGGTCCCCCAGCAGAGCAAGCCTGTAGGCGTCCAGGATTTCCTTTTCATCATCAACAGCCAGGACCCGTATCGGTTTTGGTTGGACGCTACTCATAAAGCAATGACTTCCTTCCCGCCTTATGGTTATTTACTCAAGGGAAAATGGAGATGGACAGTCGCTCCTTTCCCATATCCCTTACTTTCCGCGTATATTCTGCTTTTCATGCCGGCCAGAGTATTAGCGCACCAATGTAATCCCAGGCCGAAATTTTCATGCTCTTTGGTTGTAAAGCCTTTTTCAAAGATGAGCTTGATCTGTTCCTTTTCAATTCCAATACCTGTGTCTGTGATTGAAAGGCGCAGAACTCTTTCTTTTTTTACTTGCTTGACCTTTCCCGAGATACTTATTTTCTTCTCTTTAGAAACGCCGGCGTGGATTGATTCCAGAGCATTGATAAACAGATTCGTAAAGACCTGCAAGAGCCTGATTCGCTCGGCTTTGATTGGCGGCAGAGACTCTATTTCAGAACTAACCTCAAAGGTGACGCCTTTGGAAAGCTCAGTTGAGAGCAACTTGATACTGTCTCGCAAGATAGTTTCCAGGAATATTTCCCTTACCGGCCTTTCAACATGTTCCAGCTTTTGCTGGCTGGTCAATATCTGTTCGATATGGGTTACCTGGGTTGCCAGATACTCGACATTATGTCTCCATTGTTCAGACATATCCAGCAAGCGGCGGATGGATTTCTCAACATACAAACGAAGTTTTTCCTTTCGTTCGTGTTCTATGGAGTCATCATCGAGCTCATCCAGCGCCTTGTATATATGCTCTTTGTTGATTTTTTCCAGTTTCTGGTCCAATACTCCCATGCGGACAGCTATGGGGTGCACAGCGTTTCCTATGTTATGCAAAGCGCCGATAGCCATTTCGGCCATGCCCGACGTATAAGACTGCTCAATAAGTTTGTTCTGAGCATCCTCCAGGGCTCTCATCATTTTTTCGAATTCCAACGAGAGGGCGCCTATTTCATCCCGCCGGTCTAAAGCAACCCTTGCCGAAAGATTAGCTGTCTTTTTTATCCTCAGAATCCTTTTTGTAAAATCCAGCACCGGTTTTAAAACCGTAAACCGAATCATCAAAATGATCACCAGCCCCATAAAAAGGCAGACAACAATAAACCAGACAGAGGCGAACTCCATGGCTGTTTTGCCCCTGGCCAGAATAGTTCGCGGTATTGTCGCCTGTAAAAGGGCAACAGGCTTGCCGTTGATATCCCGAAAAGTCGAGTAGGCATAAAGGGTTGATTCGTCATGGGCTTCGAACTCGGAAGCGTTTTGCGGGCCGACGCGGTTGAATATCTCCCTTTTGTTTTCCGGCAAGGGCGATTCAAGAGTAGGCCAGATATTCATATTGACACCAACCCGAAAACTGATCTGCTCAACTATTGCTTTATCCAGGAATTGACCCATTATTATTGTCCCTCGAATAGGGCCAAGATTTTCAGAAGTAATAATCGGTCTGGAATCAATAAGCATAAGACCCATTTCAGTTAGAAAT
>CAYSHR010000599.1:0-2732 GCA_964430795.1 uncultured bacterium | reverse complement strand
TCCGATAGGGTCCATGATTTCTCCGATGTCAGGATCATCGCAAAGTTTGCCCAGAAGAAATATTTTGTCGGAATCGATTTTGTATTTGTCGATGGTTTCTCTTTTATGATCGAAGCTCATAACGAATATTACAGAAGCCTCTCTTGCCAGTTCCCTGGTTAGTCCGGTTGATAGATGACCGCGGATATCAAATCCATGGCTTTTTCCCACTAGGACGCTCTCTCTACTAGCGGGGTTGCCGGAAAAACCTAAAGTTCCCGCGGAGCGGACTCTGATATTATCGAGCCCTTTGTCCTTAAGACATTTTTCGAGATAGCCGTGGGCCATGGGGCTTCTGCAAATATTCCCTGAGCAGACGACAAGAATGGTTTTGATATTTTTCGCGATCAGGAGTCTTTTATCAGGTTTTGGCTTCGAATTGGTCCGGGCGCCGGATTTATTGTTCATGAAGTTCCATAAAAATATTATTGATTAAAAAAGTCCTCGGTTCGCCCTTTTGGAAATCGCTTATTAAGGTGTTTATATGCTCTTTCCGTGGCGATTCTTCCTCTTGGCGTGCGCTGTATAAAACCTATCTGAATCAAAAAAGGCTCGATGACATCCTCGACAGTATCCTTCTCCTCGCTGACAGAAGCGCAAATTGTGTCAACCCCCACAGGGCCGCCTCCAAATTTATTTATTATTGCGTCAAGAACCTGGTGATCCATTTTATCAAGGCCGATATGGTCCACCTCAAGGGCAAGAAGGGATTTGTCGGCAATCTCTCTCTCAATTATTCCGGCGCCTTTAACCTGGGCGAAATCTCTGACTCTCCTCAAGAGCCTGTTGGCGATTCTGGGGGTGCCCCTGCTTCTTCTGGCAATCTCCATGCTTCCATCAAGATCAATTTTGATATTCAAGATCGAGGCTGATCGGATAATTATTTTTGATAATTCTTCCGGCGTATAGAAATCCAGCCGCATAGTCATTCCGAAGCGATCTCTCAGGGGCGCTGAAAGAAGACCCGATCTTGTGGTGGCGCCTACCAGGGTAAACCTGGGAATATCCATCTTTATGGTTTGAGCAGAAGGCCCTGATCCCACTACAATGTCAAGGGTGTAATCCTCCATGGCCGGGTAGAGGGTCTCTTCCACAATGTGATTCAGCCTGTGGATCTCGTCTATAAAAAGGACGTTTCTGTTATCCATGGTGGTCAGGATGGCGGCCATGTCGCCGGCTCTTTCGAGCACCGGTCCGCTTGTGGATTTAAAATGGACGCCCAATTCGTTTGCTATTACGCCGGCCAGCGTGGTTTTTCCAAGACCTGGAGGGCCGGAAAACAGAACGTGATCCAGGGCCTCGCCCCGTTCTCTGGCAGCCTGGATAAAAATCTTCATATTCTCTTTTATCTTCGTCTGCCCGATCATTTCATCCAGAGTTTTTGGGCGCAAAGATTTTTCAAAGGCGCCGTCGTCAACGTTGGGTTTGGGATCAAGAGGACTTTGTTCACTCATAAAAATATGGCCTTGACTTGTCAGCTATTATTGCGTTTCCAAATGTTGAATAAAGGGCGTTTCGCGAAACGCCCCTACAATTTCTCCGAAGCCAAAAATTTCTCTCTTCTATCCTTCGGTTCTATCAGATTCGCCAACGGTTTTCCACCTTACTTTGTTTTTGAAAATGATTTCAAAACTTCTTTTAATATGGCCTCGATTCCTTTTAAATCGGGTTTGGCTATTTTAACTTTGTTTAACGCTCTTTCAGCAAGGGCAGGGCGGTACCCAAGATTTATCAGCGCCGAAACAACATCCTGATCCTCCCGGTCAAGCTCCACCAGAGGCATATCAGGCCCTTGAGTTTCTTTATCAGCAAGAAGCTTTACCGTCTTTTCTTTTAACTCGACAACTATTCTGTCAGCGGTCTTTTTTCCAAGACCCGGAATACGAATCAGTTCCTGTTTGGCGCCTTGTGTAATCGCCCTTGCCAGGGCAGAGCTTTCCATGCCCGAAAGGATATTCAGCGCGAGCTTGGGTCCTATTCCATTAACGGAAATAAGTAGATTGAACATTTTTCGCTCAAGATTGGTCCCAAATCCATAAAGAGTAATGGCGTCCTCGCGGACGTGGGTGTGAATCGACAAGGAAATCTCGCTGCTCATATCGCCAATATTGAAAAAAGTCGAAAGGGGAATAAAGACCTTGAATCCCACCCCGGCAATATCAATAACCAGATGGTCGGGACCTTTTTCATCCAGAATTCCTGTCAGCTTGGCGATCATTTTACCTCCCTGTTTTTCTTGCCACAGAGTGCCCTTTTTTTTTGAGTTTTGCAAGATAATCAGGAGCCTCTTCTTGGGAAAAACATAGTGATGTAGTGAGTTTGTGAAAAAAAATTAATTACGTTTAAAACTGATAGCTGTTTTTCTTTTAGTAAAGAAAGTTTACATTATTTGCCTTGTTAAGGGCATTGATCTTCTGTAATGTAAAAAACATGTTGTTATAAATCATAAGGTGGGAAGAATGAATATTGGCCGCGTTCTGGGTTGGATTGTCAATGTAATAATCGGATCTCTGGGTCTGTTGTTTGTAATCGCGTCGAGTTCAAAAAAGGAAGAAACTCCTTTTATGACACTGACAATCGGCCTTATTCTGTGCGCTATTTCCACGGCAATTACATATGTTCTAATAAAGAGAAGGCCGGCGGTTGTCAAAAAGGTAGAGATTACCCAGCATGTGGAGCTAGCCGGGGATACG
>CAYSHR010000598.1:0-2742 GCA_964430795.1 uncultured bacterium | reverse complement strand
GGGCGTCCCTGTTGCGAATCGGTTTCCGTTACCCAGTCATCATAATCAGCGGCTCTCATCTCATGGGGATAACCATCCTGCAAGGTCCAACCTATGCCGATAATAAAAATCGCTGGGAATTCCTGAAGTATGGCGGTTTCCCGCTGCTTGCGAGGCATGTCGGGAAAGCGATCCAGAATCTCTTCAGCATGGAGAAAAGTCAGTTCATCGGGTAGTGGTGGCTGGTCGTCATTAGTAAGCTTTGGAAAGTTTTCATGGAGAAAAACTTCCGCGCCTTTGAGAACTTTCCAGATTTTTCCGACTACGTTTTTTAAAAAATCGAGGTTGCGATGCTCTTCTGTAATTCGAGTTTCCCAATCCCACTGGTCAACGTAGACGCTGTGGTCGTGATCAAGAAAATAATCCTTTCGCACCGCCCGCATGTCTGTGCAGAGCCCTTCCAGCACTTTCATGCCGAATTGTTTTAAGGCGGGGCGTTTCCACTTTGTCGCGGCTTGCACAATCTGGGCGTCAATGGGATTTTTTTCATGATCATTGGAGATGTGAAATTGAATAGGACCTCTTGAACCATCCCGATCCAGATAGTCGTTCACGCCGCTTTTTACGTCAACAATGAGCGGGCATTGAACCATGATCAGATTCAACTCTTTGCAAAGATTTTCCTCGATATAGGCCTTGACCGCGTACAGGGCTTCCTGTGTTTCCCTTGGGTTCAAAAGAGGCGAGTAATCATTAGGCAGTATTGTTTCCAAATCTTCGTAAGAACCAATACCCGGACCCGCGAGATCTGCTTTTTTATCTGACATGAATTCCCTCCCTGCCGTACCGAAATCCGGCAAAATTGTAAAAAATTGGTGTAAATATGATGTAGTACACTTGCTCCACAATACTTATTATGAACGATTTTGCCACAAAATAAACCATGGCCAAGAAAAAAATGCCGCAAATCAAAAAGCCATAACTCTTCCCTCTTTTCAAATCTTGTGGTACCAATATGTGTCGCGCTAAATAGCCCTGATGGCGTATGGCGCAGAGACTGAAAATGGAGTGAATATGCGGCTGGCCCTAGTCTTTAACCCTTTCTCCTACAAACTTCACGAGGAGAACCTTCGGATAGTTCAAAGATATTTCGGTCTTTTCCCTCCCCTTAGCCTGGCATGGGTGGCGGGAGTGGCCAGAGACGCGGGTCACCAGGCCACAATAATTGACGCTAGAACCTTGCGCCTTTCCAAAGATGACGTGGTTGACCGGCTTTTTGAGTTCAAACCGGATATTATTGGGTTTATGGTTACAACATATATGTTTAGGGAGACCCTTGGCTGGGCGGAATATATCAAGAAAAGGTTGAAGACGCCGGTGATGCTTGGAGGTTACAACCTGAGAGTATATCCTGAAGAATCTCTGATGAACCCGGTGGCGGATTTTGGATGCGTAAACAGCGCTCTTGTCACCGTTCCCAGGCTTCTTGAGGAGCTTGAGGGCAGCCGCGATTTTGATGATGTTCCAGGGCTGGTTTATAAAAGGGACGGAAAGATCATAAAGACCCCTTCTCTGGAAACAGAAGAGAAGTTCGTGGATTACCCTATGCCCTGGAGAGATAGCCTGCCAAATGAATTGTATGAGGAGTTTCCCACGGAGCGAAAGAACTTTACTGTTATGGTCACAAGCAAGGGCTGCCCAATGAAGTGCACCTTTTGTGAAGCGGGGCAGACGTCATACAATCCCCGCACAGTAAAGCAGGTTGTTGATGAGATGGAGTATTGTTATAACAACCTTGGGATCAGGGAAATTGATATTTTCGATTATGAGTTTACCTTGAACAGAAAAAGGGTCCTGGCTATCTGTGAAGAGATCAAAAATCGAAAGCTGGATATATTGTGGGCATGCAGGTCCAGAATTGACTCTGTGGACGAGAACTCCCTGAGAGAGATGGCAAAGGCCGGATGCGGGAGAATTTATTACGGCATTGAATCCGGAGTTCAGTGGGTTCTGGACGAGGTTCATAAAGGGATCACATTAAAGCAGATTGAAGACACTATCCACCTTACAAAACATTTTGGAATCAGGCCTCTGGGGTTTTTTCTTACAGGCACTCCGGGAGAAACAAGGAGGACTCTCAGCCAGACGATAAAATTCGCCAAGAAGCTCGATCTTGATTATATCCAGTTTTCAAAACTCACGGCCAAGCCTCTTACCGGTCTTTGGAGAGAACTGGTTCAAAACACCGGTTATGATTATTGGAAGGAATATATTCTGGGAAATACTGTTGAGGGCGCCTTGCCAAGACCGTGGACTGAGCTGACAAACGAGGAGATCGACAAGCTGACAAAATGGGCTTACGTGAGATATCACGCCCGTTTGGGGTTTTTGATGCGCCATACCTTAAAGGTAAAAAGCTTTGGCGAATTTAAAAGGAAATTCAGAGGCTTTCTGGAGATGGTCTTCAAGCAGGAGGAGCGGTCTGAAGACTGGCCTGAAAAAAATCGGGAATTCAAGGCTTACAATCCCCATACAGGTTCAGGTTCCCCATAAGAAGAGGGGATAATGATTCTTTCAGATTGGAAAAAAAACAGGAGGCAAGTAGCTTATATTGGCCTTGGCGCGAACTTAGGCAAGAGAGTTGCCACATTGGAAAAAGCCCTGGGGATGATAAACGAGTTGTCCGAAACCAATATTCTCACAACCAGCTCATGGTACGAATCAGAGGCGGTGGGAGGTGTGGCTAAAAAGGATTTTATAAAT
>CAYSHR010000597.1:0-2755 GCA_964430795.1 uncultured bacterium | reverse complement strand
GAGGTCATCTCCCCCGATCTCAAACCTTGCACCCTTATCACTGAACGATTACTTTGTTTTGCCTGTTTTAATTGAAATTCAGAGCTTAATAAAGCATAATAAATTGTTCGGTAAAATCTGACTGTTTCTAAACCAGGCTTGACTTTTAAATTTATAACTTTTAGGGAGGGAAAAATGAAGAAATCTCCACTGCTAATAGCACTACTGGCGCTATTGATTATTTTTTCATATTTCGTAATAGGCTGCAGTTGTGATGATGATGATGATGATGATACTTTAAACCCTCCTGGTGATGACGACGATGATGATGATGACGATGATGACGATGATGATTCAGAAAATCCGTTTGACGATATTCCTGTGGATAAAACGTACAGTTTCCCAAATCTCACAGGTCCGGTTGAAGTAATCAAAACCGACTATGGAATTCCTCATATTTACGCCTCGAACAGACACGACCTCATGTTTGTGCTGGGTTACATAACTTCACAAGCCCGTTTTTTCCAGATGGATTTCCTGCGCCATTTAACTAAAGGGCGCCTTACCGAATACGCTTCAGCAGCCGGCGATGGTGTTCTTCAAGCTGATATTGCCATGCGGACCCGGTTTTTAAGCCTTAATGGAGAGATGGTTTTTGATAGAATAAAGGAGTTGCTATCCTCTGATGATATCGCTCTGCTTCAGAAATTTTGCGATGGAATAAACGGATATATCAGCGACCTGAAAACAGGGGCCAATGACGCGATTCTTCCAAATGAATACCTTGGGACCATTGTGGGCATGTCGGGAGTCACCGCTGATGATATCCCTGATTGGGAAATATCCGATATTTTCGCTATTGCCAGATATCAGCAATGGGACCTCTCGTCAACCTTGAGCATGGAGCTTGAGCTGGCTTTACAATATGGCGGTTCCGTTCCGGCCAATGTTCTCGAGGATATTACGAGATTCAAGCCTATCGAGGATACCGTAATCCTGCCTGATTTCTACGCCAAAAAAGGCAAGGCGGGCGCTGCCTTAATCCCTGAATTTTACAAGAACATTGATATGGATAGAATCCGCACCGCATATGAAAATATGCCCGACGATTTAATCGCCCATAAAAACGCCATTTCTCATGGTTCGAATAACTGGGTGGTTTCGGGGGATAATACAGCTTCAGGAAATCCCCTTCTGGCCAACGATCCCCACCTCACTTTTCTGAATCCTTCAGTCTTTATGGAGGTTCAACTGGACACGGAGGTATTTGGCTCTGAAGATAAATTCTCCGCCTATGGCGTTCAATTCCCAGGAATCCCGGGGATTATGATCGGCCTGAACAAGGATATCGCCTGGGGCGTGACCATGGCCGGCTTCGATGTCGAGGATATATACCTTGAGACCCTGGATAATCCCGACCCTGCTCTGGCTACCGCGGTAACCTTTGAAGGAAACCAGGTGCCCATCGAATATTCCGAGCAGGTTTTCCAGATCGGTCCCACTTCCGACTCGCCAACTGAGACGGTGAACATTCCATACGTGCCCCATCACGGGCCTTTTCTTTATGGATCGGTTGAAGAGTCGGGCGGCATGACAAACAGGTGGACCGGCAATGTACCGACCAATGACCTGCCTGCTTTTTTAAATTTGTTATGGGCCAGGGACATGGATGATTTTATGGACGCGGTTAAGCATTTCCAGGTAGGCGCCCAGAATTTCGTTGGCATCGACATGGATGGAAACATCGCCTATTATCCTCATTGTCAGGTTCCAATTCGTGATATGCCCGCCCTTGGCGTTCCTCCCTGGCTGCCCCTTCCCGGAGAAGGTGACCATGAGTGGTCCGGCTATATTCCCGACGCTGATCTGCCCCAGATGATGAATCCCGACGCCGGCTATATAATCACAGCCAATAACGATATGGTGGGAACCCTCCAGGACAATGACCCCAACAATGACACATGGTATCTCTATTGGGAGAGAGCTGTTGGGTATAGAGGAAAAAGAATTGACGATCTTCTGAACGCGGCCATGACCGGCAAGGCCGCCCTTGATATGGATACAATGCAGACAATCCAGAATGACACTATGGTCCTCGAGGCGGAGCGTTTTTTGCCCCATCTCCTTGACGCCGCGGATAATGATCCAGCCACGGTAACGGCTCTGGGATTGGGAGACGCCATCGCAAGGCTTGAGGCTTGGGACTTTTCAACTCCCATTGGCATCGAGCATGTTGACGGCACCCAACCTACCGCCGACCAGATAACCGCTTCTGTGGCCACGACAATTTTTTACGCATTCTGGACCCGTATGCCCTACGCGGTTTTTAATGACGAATTTGATGATGCCGGCTCTGTGGCCTATGACGCGCCCATGCCCGGTAGACCGGCACTGTGGTATCTCCTTGAGAATCCAACAACATCCCAAACCGGTGACGATCTTTTTGACAACACCGACACAGGACCGACTGAGACCAGAGACGATATCCTGTTGCAGACATTGGCGGACGCCATCGCCTGGTGCGAGTCAGCAGATGGATTTGACACAGCCGACATGACTAAATGGAACTGGGGTAAAGTCCATACAACCCAATGGGCCGACTTCTTCTACAATCTCGATCCTAGTCTTGCCATGGACATTAAAGGGCCCTACCCCATAGACGGCGCCACTTATACTGTGGATGTAGCCAACGGCAAAGGTTTTCTTGGTCTGGAATCCGTGGATCCTGTTTATGACTTTGGTGTAACTTCAGGCGCCCAGGTCAGGTGGGTTGTGG
>CAYSHR010000596.1:0-2779 GCA_964430795.1 uncultured bacterium | reverse complement strand
AAAAGCAGGTTATTCTCTTGATCAACAGCAAGGGCGCGAACTCCAAACTGTGTGGGAATTTTCCGAACAAGGGTTAGGTCCGGTGTGGAATAAACCCAGATCTCAGCCTCTTTTGGCCCTGGTACATAGAGTTCCCGGCCCTTTGGGGAAAGGATCATTTTTTCCGCATATAGAGGACCCTTGGCGCCATGGGATTTCTGAAGGGTTCTCCCGTCAATGACTTCAATGAGCCTTTTCCAATCGTAGCTGAGATAGACAACCTCATTTTCCTCATCCCCAAGAACCATGGTGAGCTTTCCAATATAAAAAACCCTATCGGCTTGCAAGGTTTTGGTATTGACAACCACCATGTTGTCCACATCGCATCTGACAAAAAGACGATCGAGAGGTCTGATTAAGGCATGATTTATACTGCCGTTACAGTGAACATCGATCTCTCTTTCCCTTTTTAACTCAAGAGTATCAGAATCAAAAACAAGGGTTTTAAATGTTGAACGCCCTATTTGTAATGTTCCAAGGTCAACGTGATAAATTAGACCCGAATCCGGATCAAAGGCCAGGTCCTCAAGTTCGATGGTGGGCAGTTTAAATTTTTTCGGCGGCAAGTCAGGGGCGTCCAGAGAAAAGGAAAATAGAAATGAGTGGGGTTCAGGACGGCATTCGTCACGGTTCGTCTGGCTTACCAATAGGGTCCTCTTAGCCGAATCAATATGTATATCATATAGATTTTCCTGCTTATAAATCAGACTGGATCCCGGCGACATTTTCATTGAACGTCCTGAAAAAAAAGCTGACGCCAGAATGGGAAAAAGAATAAGGCAGGCCCCGATTCGAAAGGCGAAAAGCACAGCCGGTTTTGTTTTACCAAAGGTTGTTCCGGCCCGCCAGGCTAATAATACAAAACCCGAAAGCCAAAGGATCAATACTGTTCCCACCCACCATAAATCCTCAAAAAAACCAATCCAGGTAACCTGGCAAGGACCGTCAATAACAACCTTTTCGGTTTTTTGGGTAATAAAAAATAGAATAGAGGAGAAAGTTAACCCGGCAATATAAATGACTATGGCAAGAGACACAAACAAGCCAAACCGGTTCTTATTCTCCCTGGCGATTTGCCCAATGATAATATATACACTGAAAATCATCAACGTTGCCATGGAAAATAAAAGAGGCGCCGGCATGCCCAACACAGCCCCTCCAAGAGCCATGACCATCACCAAAACTATTGCTTCTATTTGCCAAAGGCGTTTCCTTTGTATAACCCTTGGGTGGCGACCCTGTTTGGCTGACAATATAATAAAGATTATGGATAATCCGGCAAATAAAGCAGTCATTAAGCCAGTTGACTTCAAGCTGTTAAAAGCCAGCAAAGAGATGACTACCCCAGTGTCCTCAAAGCGTTCAGGATAAAGTTTCGCGACAATAATAGGCACAAGAAATAAAGTAGACAGACAGATCACCGCGATTACGGTCAGAACCAATTGCCCCAGGCCGTAGAAAAGTCCGGTAAATTGAGAAGTTTGTTTTGGCTCAACGGCCAATTTAACGCTCCGGCTCTAAATTGATGTTTGGTTAATTACAAAACATATCTCGTTGACAGGCTCTTTTCCCACTCTTAGCAGGAGATGGGCAAGGGATCAAGCCGGCGGTCTGTTCATCCGATTTCTCATTCCTTGAACAGTATCTCCACCGATGTATGGCCATTTTGCTGAAAACGATTGGTTTTTATCTTTACGTCGCACGGGTTGCATGAACCATAATTTTCGCATTGGCGAAAGACATCTCTGATAACAAAGTCCTTATCGCTGATATTGCCAATGGATTCGCGCCCTTGATATAAATCGCCGTGACAACGAAAGATGTCTCCTGAAGGACCAACTATCAGCTCGGATATCCTGCATTGTACGGTAATATCCCGCCTTCCTTCCACTGATCCGGGATATTTATATCTGCCATATACTTTCTCCTGGAAAACGCCGAGAAACTCCTTTACCCGAAAATCGATTCCGGCTTTTGCGCAATGATTTCTCGCCTTCTCGATTTCATCATGGGAAGATGGATGAGCCACTGCCCACAAACCCACGGAATAGCCATTATCAATGAGAATTAATATTTTTTCCCTCAGTTCATCAAAATCCATGACCTCAGGGTGATAAGAGACTCGGATTGAGGCATATGGAGCGTTGCGGGAAATGCGCTCAGGATTCGCCTCTTTTAGAAACCTTTTTATATCAAACTGGAGATTTGTCAGAATGTCGATATTTAATTCCGGCTTTAGTCCATTTATTATCTTATAAAAATCAGGGTGGAGACTTGGCTCGCCTCCGCATAAAGTAACAGGCATGTCATGTGGCAGTTCCAGCCGGTTTAGAGTCTTTATCCATTGGGAACCGGGCATCATCCAGTTGTGAATAGGATGCAAATGTTCAGTGTTGCCATAGGAGTTTATGCAGTAGGAGCATTTTAAGTCGCAGGAAAGAGTTAAAAAAACCGCCACATAATTATATCCCTTGGGTATATAAATCGGCGGCAGTTCCCTAACGTCGGTTTCAACTTGATGAATATCTTTCATTCGCCGCTTCCCGCTATTTTGTCAACACCCCATTTGTCAACTGAATCGAAAACAACCTCCGGAAAAATATAGTCCATACAGGCGTCATTATAAGAGCATTCGTTTTTATAGCAAGGTATGCTTTCCCTTTCAAGGGCGGGAGTCAATATTTTCAAATTCGGCGCCGGGGGCACTTGAGAAGGGGAAGTCGGACCAAACATGGCAAGG
>CAYSHR010000595.1:0-2790 GCA_964430795.1 uncultured bacterium | reverse complement strand
AAAAGAACAACGCCTTTTCGTCCTATTATAAAATCGATGATCCTATCCAAGATGAAAACACCTTTGGGAAGAGGGATTGAAAGGAATAAGGATTATAGAACAGTTTGGCGCTGGTATGAAAACAAAATTGTATTCAAGGAAAAAAAGTTGAAAAATAGTATGCTTTGTCTGTTAAATATTGAGTCTGAAATTACTTTTATGATGAAAGGACGCGCTAATGAGAATCCCGGAAAAGGGCGTGAATAAAGAAGCTCTGTTTGAAAAGCTGGAGGGTTATAAAGAAAAGGATATCAATTGGCGTTCAGGGCGAACATGGGGATTTACTTATGATCCGGGCAAGGAGGCTCAGGAGGTCTCAAAGCATGCCTATATGATGTACCTCACTGAGAACGCCCTTGACCCTTCAGCCTTTCCAAGCCTGCTCCGCCTCGAAAATGAGATTGTGGCCATGATCGCGCCTCATGTGGGCGGCGACCAGAATACAGTTGGCAACTTTACTACCGGTGGGACCGAAAGCATCATTCTGGCTGTAAAGTCAGCAAGGGAATATCACCGGGAGAAAAAGCCGGAGATAAAAGAGCCGGAAATGATTCTCCCTGTTACCGCCCATGCCGCTTTCTATAAAGCCGCTTCCTACCTTGGTATAAAAGTGGTTCCGGTGGATGTTGATGAGAAAACCTTTAAGGCAAGGGTTGACAGGGTGGAAGGCGCCATCACCAAGAATACAATTCTGATTGTCGGCTCAGCTCCTTCCTATGCCCACGGTGTTATTGATCCAATCAGGAAAATGGCGCGGGTCGCTCTCGATAACAACATTCTGTTTCATGTTGACGCCTGTGTCGGCGGGTTCATGCTTCCATTTTATAAAAAGCTGGGGGAACCTGTTCCCGACTTTGATCTATCGGTTCCCGGTGTAACTTCCATCTCTGTTGATCTTCATAAATACGCCTATTGCCCAAAGGGCGCGTCCCTGGTTTTGTATCCTGATCCTGAACTGAGGAAACACCAGATGTTCGCCTGCGCCGCCTGGACCGGGTACACCATTGTTAACCCCACAGTTGGCAGTTCATAGTCGGGGGGTCCCATGGCAGCGGCGTGGGCAACCCTCAAGTATTTTGGAGAGGATGGATATCTTGAAATCGCGAGAAAAAAAATCGAGTGTATGAAAAAACTGGTTGCCGGAGTGGATAAGATTCCCGATCTCGAGGTTCAGGGCAGGCCGGAATTGAGCATGGTCTGCTTTATATCAAAAACAATAAACGTCTTCCACGTCATTGACCTGATGAACGCCAGAGGTTGGTACATTCAGCCCCAACTCGCCTTTGCTCAATCAAAGGAGAACATTCACGTCTCCATCGCTATAGCCAATGTCGCGTGGGTAGACGACCTCCTGGCTGACCTTGCCCAATGTGTTGAACTGGCCAAGGGTAAAAAATCCGGCGAGTTGACCGCTATGGTAAAAGAGGCCTTCGGCGCCATTGATCCATCTCAAATAAGCCAGGAAGTATTTGACCAGATGCTCTTGATGGCCGGCATCGAGAATACGGAAATCCCGGAAGAATTCGCCGAGGTAAATGAAATTTTGAACGCTTTGCCCATCAAGGTTAGAGAGAAACTTCTCCTGGAGTTCCTGAATAAATTATTTCACTATAAAGATGAACGGTAGAATAATAAATATGGTCACCAGTGACCCTGGAAATTAACAGGAAGGAAAAGAGAATGGATAGGAAAAAAAGTGGTGGCGCCGAAAAACCTCTGGTCTTTTTGATTCTTCTTCTTTTTCTTGTTCTGCTTTTCCCCAGCGGGTGCGGTAAAAAGGAAAATACGCCACCCATGGAAGAGGAATATTTTGCTCTTCTGTCTGAACTTGACCCGGATACACTGGGGGCGGGTATCCAAAAATTATCGGAATTCGCGAAAAAATATGAAGAGTACAAGATATCGGAACAGGCCATATATAAAATTAAAACTCTGAAATCGAAAATCCGGGAGAACTATTTACGCGCCCGTGATATTACAAGGGCAAGGGAGTTTGACAAAGGGGAGAAGATACTGACGGATATTGCCACACATTTTCCTGACTCACTTGAGGGAGAGCAGGCCAGGGCTTTCCTCAATTTTGAATTTCCAATGAACAAAGCCCAAAGTCTGCTGATTCAGTCATAGATGAGTGAAGCGGAAGAGGTATTAAGGGACTTGAGAAAAGAATCCTTAACTCCGGATCAGACTGAAATCGTTGAAAAAATGCTGGACGGAATGGCCCGGAATATTGAGGGAAGAAAAAGGCAATATGACGCCAAAGCCAGATCGGTTGGAAGAAACGCCAAGCTGGCCCAGGAAGTATATTATAACGATCGGGAATCGGTGCGGGGCGCCTATACAAGTGATTTGAATGATCTTCTTGGTGTGGCCAAGAACCTGGCCGACGACCCGAACATTACCTTTCGCTTTTTACACGGGTCGGAAAAAGGTTTTACTTTTTTCACAACCCATTCCGAGGGTACGGGCAGAACTTTTCAGTATCACGACTGAAGCCCTCACCCCCGGCTCCTCTCCCACAAGGAGAGGGGAGCCTAAGACGCGTAACCCAATTTCCATTTTACATCACCACAAAGTCGGATCAAGAATAATGGCGCAATCAACAAGGGGCGCGGTTGTGTCGTTTTTAAATGGCGAATAACAGTATTCCAGAAGATATGACATGGCGGGAAGTCGCACCGCGGTTTCAGGTGAGCCATTGCGTGACGGCTTATAGTCATAAGTTCCGTCAGGGACCGAAACATCCCAAAG
>CAYSHR010000594.1:0-2797 GCA_964430795.1 uncultured bacterium | reverse complement strand
CGGCTTACAGAATTACATCTATCTCTTCACAAAAGATCCGATGTTCTGGTCTTCTCTCTGGCGGACCTTCCTCTTCCTGGTGTACTCGGTGGCCCCGCAAATCCTGGTGGGGCTGCTGCTCGCAACCCTGTTGTACGAAGAATTTAAAGGGAAACGGGCTGTGCAAACGATTCTCCTTTTTCCCATTCTGGCGACACCGATTATCGTGGCGATGATATGGAAGTACTTCTTTGATTTCGATACGGGGTTTCTCAATGTGTTCCTGCGAAATATTGGGGCGCAACCACAGCCCTGGCTTTCCACCAGAGGGCTGCCATTTTGGAGCGGCATCCCTTTTATCGGCAAGTGGCTGGTGGAAAATTTCTACCTGACTTATGCGTTCCGTACGATCGCGTTTGTCAATTTTTGGCAGTGGACGCCCTTTTGTTTCCTGGTCTTCTATTCAGGAATGACAGCTCTTCCATCGGAAGTTTATGAGGCCGCTCGAATCGACGGGGCCTCCTCCTGGAAAATTTTTAAACACATCACGTTCCCCCTGTTGGCAAAAATCATTTGGGCGGTGACTTTTATACGAATTATCGATTGTCTCAAGGTTTATGCCCAGATTTGGGTCCTCTTCGGTAATGCCGAATCAACCCGTGTGATCAATATTCATCTTTATACGTTGGGATTTACTACCAGTGACAATGGGATGACTAGTGCCCTGGGAGTTATCCTGATTCTGATGATCTCGGCCGCTGTCGCTCTTTCAATCTTTATCTGGAGGAAAACAAGTGATTAAGCGAGCACAATTCCGAAAAAAAATCCTCAGAACCCTGTTCTATCTTGTCATTGCTTGCGTTGTGCTCATCTGGGCATTTCCTGTGCTGTGGATTGGTATCTGCTCTTTTAAGGAGGACCGGCTGATTATTTCACAGGATTTAATGTGGTTCTTCAAACCGACGCTGGAACACTATGCCAGGATTTTCACCACACACAACTTTACGCATTTTCTCCGTAACAGCCTTTTAGTGGCCGTAGGAACAACGTTGCTCGTTCTGATAACCGCCTTTCCCGCATCATACAGCCTCTCCCGCTATAATACCGGAGGAATGGGAATGACCGTCGGCATTCTGGTAACACGCATTGCCCCGCCGGCAGCGGTGCTGATGCCTTTTTTTATCCTCTTTAAATTCATGGGGCTTCTCAATAGCTTATGGGCCTTGGTTCTGGTGAATATCTCCTTGAACATGTCGTTTGCCCTGCTGCTTCTCAAATCCTTTATTGATGAAATTCCCATAAGCGTGGAAGAGGCTGCGAAAATCGAGGGAGCGACCCTTTTTCAGATCCTTCGAATCGTAATCTTTCCCCTGGCCCGTTCCGGGATACTCACCACATCAATATTTACCTTTATTTTTACCTGGAATGAATACCTCTATGCGATGGTATTCTGTTCCTCTAACAGGGTAAAAACCCTTCCTGTTGCGGCAGGAGATTTTGTCACCGCTTACGCTGTTGAATGGGGACCTATATTTGCGTCGGGTTCACTGATCCTCCTCCCCATTCTCTGTTTAACCTTTGTCTTACAGAAATATATTGTCAAAGGACTGACCATGGGAGCTATCAAATGAAAAAAGTACGTGTCGGTTTGATTGGAGCCGGATTTATGGGGATGGCCCATTCGAGTTGTTATGCTCTTGATAAAAGGGTCGAACTTGCTTGTGTTTCCTCACCAAGACCGGATAAAGCTCGTGTTTTCCTCGAGCAGTACGGCTATCAAAAATATCAGAAGGATTGGAAAAACGCCATTCACGATGATTCTATTGACGTCATTGATATCACGACACCAAATTTCCTTCATGCTGAAATAGCCATGGCTGCCATAGAGGCGGGCAAAATGGTGATTATGGAAAAACCACTTGCCACCACGCTTGAAGATGCCCGGAGACTTTTGAACGCTGCTCAAAAACATAACACCCTGGCCATGTATGCGGAAAACCGCCTTTTTGCTCCGGTCTTCGTCCGTACCAGGGAGATGATTGAACGGGGAGACCTGGGAGATATTCGAATTTTTCGGATAAACGAAATGGGCAGCGGCCCCGGCCATGCAGGGTGGTTCCGCAATAAAAAGAAGGCGGGCGGCGGCGCAGTCATTGATATGGGCATTCATGGACTCTGCCTGTCGGAATGGTTGATCGGGGCACGAATAATAAGCCTCAACGCTGTGACATCCCCCGAAGGAAATACAGAAGAGACCGCTATTACAAACGGCCGTTTTGAAAATGGCGCCGTGGGACAGTTTATCTGCTCATGGGGAATCCAGGGCGGGCTCGATATTCGGGCCGAGGTGTTTGGTTCCGCAGGGACTGTCCTTATCGATCATGGCCGGGATGCCGGAGGGATGCGCGCTTACCGCAGCCAGCCGGTTTCAGGAGAAAAGGAAAATCGTCCTCATCAGGCCTCCGACACGGGTTGGTCTTTCCCCCTGGCGGACGAATGGAACATCAAAGGACATGCCGCGGAGTTGCGCCACTTTGTAGATTGTATGCTGGGAGAGGCGGAATGCCGATCAACCTTTGAAAGAGGATACAGAGCATTGGAGTTAGCCATGGCGATTTATGAATCGGCAGCTTTTGGGGCTCAGGTGGAGGTATAAGACATGCCGAGCAGGAAAAAACCGGGAGTTGCCCTCCTCAGTTTTGCCCATTTTCACCAGCATCGATGGGCGCAAACATTTCTTGCCGATAAGCGAATACGAGTAGTCGGATTTTGGGATTCCGAACGGGACCGGGGAGACGATATGGCCGAGAAGTACGAC
>CAYSHR010000593.1:0-2797 GCA_964430795.1 uncultured bacterium | reverse complement strand
TCCTGGTTCATCTTGATCCCTATTCAATCCGTCCTCTCGAGGGAAAGCAATGCTAGATGAAAATATACAGGTTGTTGATATTGATGCTGATCACTGGACAAGGTTGTTGTCCCTTTTTAAAAACGAAAGAGTGTTACCAAACATTCTTCTTCTGATTGTAGAGAAGAATCAATGTCTCAAAGCCATAAATATTTCATCCGGCGCGATTAGAAATTTTGATTATGACAACGGAAACCTTGAAGCTATCGCAAAGAGAGAAGGCTTTGATTACGTGGCAAAGGTTGGCAGAGAGTTTTTTCAAAAGGCTTTTGATACAGGGCAAAGAAATGTTTTTTTTGACGATGACTATGTTAATCAACTCCTATCCATATACAATGGTATTTTAAGTTATACATCTGAAAATATTGAGTGGTGGCCGGCAAAACCAAAAAACCCATCACCATTGAACTACATGAAGACCCAAAAGGTTTTTAATAAGTTTTTTCCTGATCAAACTACATTTTTATTTCTGGTGCTGGAAAACAACCTGCCCTACACTTCACTGATTCTGGGCAAAAGATCCGGGGACATTTGTCTCCTTACAACCCTTGATTCGGTGGGAATGACACAAACTCCAGTAGATTCCCACGAGTGCGTTTCCAATGTAATCGACGCCATTGAAGAGAAGTTTGAACCTGTGCATCTGGCCTTTGTTATTGAAAAATCTTCCTTTGTTGAAATGCTGGCGGGACCAAGACCGGTCACCCACCTCCATGGCGCTATGGCAAACAAAAGAGCTTTTATTTTCCCCCTGTCACTCAAACTTAGGTTCACGTTATGGGCGGCAAGGGTTTTTAAAAAATTATAAAAGGGAATGCTGAATTGGCTAATGATAAGATTGACCCGGTCAAGTGTGATCATGTTGATTATGACTCGAAATATTATGAAGCTGATCAAGACGTCAGTTTAAAAGTAATGAACTGGAAGCCGGTGAAAAAGCAAAATACTCCACCAATAATTTTTGTAGCCGGCTGGGTTTCGGTTGTGGAGGGCTGGGCGGATTTTATCAAAGGGGCATCAAAAAATCATGAAGTCTTTTATCTTGAAACCCGTGAAAAGAGATCAGCCCGGATCAATTCTGAAAAACTTGTCCCTGATGATTTCAGTATCTATCAAATGGCCCTGGACATCACCAATGTTATAAAAAAACTGCCGGTCAAAGAATCCCAGGCCATGTTGATTGGCAGTTCCCTTGGCGCCACATCCATTTTGGAAGCCATGAAGTCTTATGACCTTAATCCTCTAGGCGCTTTTCTAATAGGGCCAAACAGTGACTTTAAAGTTCCGGTGTTTTTAAAACCGGTTGCTTATCTTCCTTCCTGCTTTTTTCAGATCGTTAAATATCCCATTCTCTGGTATCTCCAACTATTTCGAGTAGACGCGAAAAATGAACCTGAACAAATAAGGCGGTATAAGGATACGGTTCTTAAAGCCCACCCAAAGAGGATAAAACTTTCAGCCATCTCTCTGTTAAAATACCAGGTTTGGCTTTCAATTGAGGGGATCAAAGCTCCCGTGGGCCTGGCTTTCGCGCCTACTGACAAACTTCACGCTTCAGAAAATATTCTTCAAATGGAAAAGCTCATACCCAACGCCTCTTTGTTTGAATGCCCTTCCAATAAACACATGCATAGTCATAAGTTAATGATTGAGATTGAATCATTTATTGAGTCAATCACAGTACTGGGCAAACCATCCTGACTCACCCTTTAGTATTTTTAAAATTCCTCTGGACAAACAGCCACCGATAATCTTATGCCCCTTTTCATTTGGGTGTATGTAATCGCCTTTGACAAAAAGATTCATGTCCGCGCCGGCGCCGTCGCCAAGTCCCGAGGCCGCGTCAATCAAAGGCGCACCCCATTCTTTTGCCGTCTCTTCCATAATTTTGTTATAAGCGCCGGCGTCTCTGACACAGTCATATATCAATGATTTTATACCTTCCCTGTAAAATTCGTTAGCCTTGGGAACGTCCCCTTTCGCCTCAATAATACGCCCTTTATAATATTTGGCCTCACTGGCGTACTTGTCATGTTCAAGGGCGTTGTCAATGACGGCAAGGGCTTCGTCATACTTTTCAGATTCTATCAAAGAGGCTCCTTTTTCCATTTCCCGGTAATAATTCCGCGCCCTATTTGGAATGGGATATGGAAGTTTGAAGGGCATTTTTATAAAAACCAGCTTGATGTCCAAATCACGGCAATCAGCGGCAAAGGCAGCCAGATTCTTCCGATAATCCTCTTTGTTCACTCTCACATGGGCAAGCTCAAACCCTCTTCTTTTGGATCGGTTTTTCATCATGCCCACAAGGAGCCGTCTGTTTCTTGTGTTTAACCAGTTTGTCAAAGGAAACGAACTGATAAAGTTATAGGTTTTTGAATTATTTTTTGAAGGCGGGGAGGTATTCTCGTCATCCATTCCATTGGAAAAATAAAATCTTAACCGGTCAATGTCGTTTACCATATACGAAACCGTAACCATGTCCGGCGCAAGCTCTTTGATCATTTTTTTAAAAAGCCGGCGCCCTTGCCATGATGAATAACCGACCTGCGCTACATTTTTAACTTTAATCCCCGGATCATATTTTTGCAGTATGGACTGGGCGACCATGGCATACGTCAAAGAGGCATCGACTCCGTATCCGAAGGTCGGACTCGCGCCAAAAGTACATATTTTGTAATTCTTCTGATTACTATTATCGGTCATATCCGGGTAGGCAAGTCGAAAACCATATTTGTCGGTATGGACAACCGCGCCC
>CAYSHR010000592.1:0-2797 GCA_964430795.1 uncultured bacterium | reverse complement strand
ATTTTTATCCCTTTTGTCCACCAGGATGTTGGCGTGAAGATTACCATCTCCCCCGTGCCCATATGCCGCCCACAACAGCTCGTATGACTCGGCGATCTTTCGAAATCCCTTTATCAGATCAGCCAGCCTGGGGACAGGCACGGCAACGTCTTCAGAAATCTTGCCGGACTTAAGTTCATACAGGGCTGGGCTTATGGAACGCCTGCTTTCCCAAAGTTTCTTTGCCTCCTGCTCGTCCCTGGCTCGATTTATAACAGTCGCCCCTGATCCTGCGCAAATATCTCTTAGCGATTCATACTCAACTTCAATCACTCTCCTGTTCCCGGCAATTTCCACAAGGAGCGTATTTTCAGGAGTAACCAATGCTTCCGGTTCCGCCTTGTTCACGGCCAGAAGGGTTCTTTTGTCCATAAGTTCAAGTGCAAGAGGCGTTATTCCTGACCGTAGAATCTCAATCACGCATTGACCGGCCTCTTCCAGTTTTTCAAAAAGGCATACAAAAGTAATTTTCTTCTCGGGTCTTGGCAGAAGGCGAACCGTGATTTCAGTAATTATTCCAAGAGTCCCTTCGCTGCCGATAAAAAGCTCTGTAAGGTCATAGCCTGTAACATCCTTTTTTGCCCTGCTCCCAGTACGGATTATGTCGCCATTTGAAAGCACAACCACAAGCTCAAGGATGTGATGCTTGGTAACTCCGTATTTTACAGCCCGCAAACCTCCCGCGCATGTGGCCGCGTTCCCCCCGATTGTACTTGTCTTGGAGCTGGCCGGGTCAGGCCCGTACATCAGTCCCGCCTTCTCCCCTTCCATATCAAGATCAGCGGTTACAACTCCAGCCTGCACACGAGCCAGAAGTTCCTCATGGGAGATTTCCAGAATGCGGTTTAGTCTCACAAGTTCAATAACGATTCCCTTTTTTATAGGAACCGCCCCTCCCGTAGTGCCTGTGCCGGCACCTCTGGGCACTACAGGAATTTCCTCCCTGTTACAGATTTTAAGAACCCGGGAAACCTCTTTGGTTGAACAAGGGCGTAAAACCATCATGGGAATTACACCCTCGAATTTCGCGTCAAAGGAATATGCCGCGAGCTCTTGGGCATCTGTAATAAGGTTCTGCTTGCCAAGAATATTTGAAAAATCAGAAATGAGTTTTGTAAATTTATGCGTCATAAATCAAAGAGTCAATCTTGGATAAATTGGGCAATGGCCTTTGCCAATTCGTTGGGTTTTTCCAGTTGAAGCATGTGACCCGCATTCTCGAACTCGACGAATCGGCAACCCAGGGCATTTGCCAGCTTTTGGTTTTTTTCCGTGGGAGTCATAAAATCTTTACTCCCACAGCAAACAATAGCCGCGCCATTAAATTGATCAATTTTTCCAACAGCGTCAAAGCTATTACAAGCGATAAAATCAAAAAGAGCTGTCTTGGCGCCAATCCCTCTCATCTGTTGAATCACTGGATTTATTATTTTCTTAGGAGTATCAGGACCAAAAATAAAATCCTTCACCATGCTGACAGCCATATCAAAATCAGCTTCAATGGCTTGCAAAATCCCTTGGCTTACTCCAAGGCGGGCGCCTGTACCTATGAGACAAAGCCTCTCTACCTTTTCCGGATTCCTGATAGCCATATCCTGAGAAATGGCGCCCCCCATTGAATGCCCAACAAATATCCCTTTTTCTATATGATTCTCTTCCATAAAAGCAACTATCGAGTCGGTGTAATCCTCAATCCTTGAAAATCCCTCTCCCCCGGATTGGCCATGGCCAACCAAGTCGATAATGTAATGCTCTATTTCAGTCAACATATCCGATAAAGGGCGAAGAACCAAATTCCAAACCTCTTTTTGCCCCATGGCGCCATGTATATAGATAAGAGGCGGCGCGCCCTTTCCATCATTGAAAACCCGAAAAGCTATTGTGGACTTTGAGCATAATTTGCTGTTCATATTGACTCTTTCCACAAAAAGAGATTATCGGGCAAAGAAAAATATTCCACCAATAGAGTTCACATAATATTAATACCGGAATATTTTTAACATCATTATTTGATTAGATACACCAAAATAAACTACAATCTCTTTTATGTCGGATAAACCAGATGAAAACCATGAAGATAAAATACCCTTTTATTGGCAGATACCGGGATACTTTTTCGGTCTGCCATTACTTCTATTCCTAATTGTTATCGCAAGCAACCAATATCTTTTTCCAGTTAATGTCGGTAGGATCGGACTTATATTTATAGCTACTTTGTGTCTGGCTTACAGATTGGTTTTTAAACGCGCGGCCCATACCCTCTTCTGGCTTCTACTTTTCCTGATTTTCTATAACTGGATAATGATTCTTGGTGGTTTTTTCTTCCTTGGTTACCGGGTGTTTCTCTATTTGGCTTCGGCAATGGTCATATGCTATTTCGCCCTGATTAAGGTTCCCATGTTTATGCGATTCGGCATCGCCATTATTTTTATCGCGGTAGTAGGCATGTTCGCTCTGAAATTCGAAAAAGAGTTCGACAAGAAACGATGCGCAAATGAGAAAGATAAAGTGTCGGCGGTATTTTATCAGTTTGATTCCGACACTCATTGTTACGACTTCGCCATTACAGAGGCACCCCCCCTTCTGGCCGCGACTTTTGGTCTTCGTAAAAAAATCAAACTCTTTGCCCTTGATACTTCAACTCTGTCAAAAACAATCAAGGCTGACCAGACCGGCATACAGAGATTGACCCCTCATCCTGATGGAACCCATCTTCTGGCGCCGGCATGGGGGCATGGGGAAGAAGAGAGCGCCCTTG
>CAYSHR010000591.1:0-2801 GCA_964430795.1 uncultured bacterium | reverse complement strand
TGGGGTCATGTCCCCCGATCTCAAACCTTACCCCCTTGTCACTGAACGATTACTAATTTACGCAGAAAAAGCTTTAATTAATTTATATTTTACTTTATATTTCTTTTCGAAACCGCGTCCATTGATGGACTAATAATCCAATATCCCCGTTTGGCATACACTATATATTTATTTGAGTAATGGTTTTCTGCTTAAAGGGATGTAAAATGTTTCAAAAAGTTATTGTTTTTTCAATCGCCCTTCTCTTTATTTCATTGTCATTGGCAAAGGCATCATGGACTGATCCGGCCTTGGAAAAGGTTCTGGCCGGCGCCATGCCTGATGATGATATTTCAATAGTTCTTTTTCTGAAATATCAGTTGGATATAGAAAAATCACTGGCAGCATTAAAAGAGGATAACGCCGGCCTTGCCCGAAGGCATTATGAAATAATCACACAACTGCGTGATATGTCCTGGAGCACTCAGGAAGATATTCTGAGGTTGGCGGTAAATGGCCGGGAAAAAGGAAAGGTTTCAAAACTCCAATCCTTCTGGATCACCAATGCCCTGGCTATTACAGCAAACCCTGACATTATCGAAGCGATTATCAACCACAAGGATGTTAAATCAGTCTATCTTGATCCTGAAATTGAGCTTATCGCGCCTGTGGAAATCAAGGAATCCTCTCCGGTTCCAAAGGGAGTGGAAAACGGTGTTCTGGTAAGCGGCGCTGTTGATTTATGGAATATGGGAATAGACGGCGCCGGCACCCTTGCCTGCGATCAGGACACCGGCGCCGACGGCGTTCACCCGGCTTTTGGAGATAGATGGAGAGGGCATGACGCCGGTGTCGCCCCTGAGCATGCCTGGTTTGACCCAAACTATGGAGAGACTTTTCCAACAGACTTTTCTTCTCACGGCACCCATACTCTCGGTACGATTCTCGGCGATGATCTTGCCGGCAATAAGATCGGTATGGCGCCAAAAGCAAAATGGATCGGCGCTAAAACCATAGATGTGGGAGGCGATATCTATTCCGACGCCATTGCCGCTTTTGAATGGGCCGCGGACCCGGACGGCGACCCCCTTACCATGGATGACGTTCCTGATGTGATTAATAATTCCTGGGGTTTGGCAGGCGGTTACTGGGGACCATGTCTTTCAGATTTTAATGCCGCTATAGATGGCGCGGAAGCAGCCGGAGTCGTTGTAATATTCGCGGCCGGCAATGAAGGCCCTTTCGCCGAATCCATCAGGTCCCCTGGAAATCGTATAGCAAGCGATTTGAATGTTTTTTCCGTGGGCGCGCTAAACCAGGATAATGAGACCATTGCCAATTTTTCCAGTAGAGGACCTTCTGATTGTGATCATGCCACAATAAAACCGGAGATCTGTGCTGTCGGCGTTGATGTAAGGAGTTCTATGCCCGGCGGCAACTATGGAACAATGAGCGGCACATCCATGGCAACGCCCCATGTTTCGGGAGCTGTTCTTTTGTTGCGAAACGCTTTTCCCGAGGCTATGCCTGAGGATATCAAGTACGCTCTGTATATGTCCGCCGTAGACCTTGGTCCAGCAGGGGAGGAAAACACCTTTGGAAGAGGGCGCCTTGACATGGTTGAAGCCTATCTTCTTCTTCAGACTTTGATGGTTGACTCTGATGGTAAAATTCGAATGGGCGTCGCTTTTAGCTGCGATGATGTTATTGAATTTACTGTGATGGATCAAGACCTCAGTGGACCCACAACCACTATATCAATATCCAGCGAAACCGAAAGCGCTCCTGAGATCGTAACCCTGGACCTTACCGGCAATCCGGGAATATATGTGGGGTCGATAAATACTACGGATCAAGGTCCAGTTTCTGATGGATTGCTTTCATTAAGCCACGGCGATTCTCTAACCGCTGTCTATGTTGACGCGGATGACGGAAATGGAAATTATAACGTGGAAAAAGAAGCCGAGGCCATAGCCGATTGCCTTCCACCGATATTCGCTGGTTTATCAGGGGGAACGGCAGGGGATTACTATGCCGAGCTTACCTGGGACGAAGCTTCTGACGAAAGAGAATTTGTATACAATGTCTATCGGGCGGAGGTCTCAGGACAGCAAGATTTCCTAATCCCGCTGGATACCACTACCGCTTCCCCATATATTGATAATAATCTGGAAAATGGGCAGGAATACTTCTATGTTGTCAGAGCTATGGATGTTCTTGGCAACGAGGATAATAATACTGTTGAGGTTGCCCTGACTCCTGTGGGACCTGACAGGATTTTTGAAGATGATTTCGATAGTAAGTCCTTTTCACAGTGGACGGTTATCAACAGCGGCACAACACAAGGAACATGGGTTGATGATAATCCGGAAGGACAATGGTCCCAGTACTGGCAGGGCACATTCGCCATTTGTGACCGGAACGCGTATATTCTAGGCAGAATGAATGGGGAATTGATCACTCCGGAGATAGATTGCCGAGGTTATGAGGATATTGAAGTTCGTTTTTCCCATGAGTTCAGCAGGAGCATTTTTGAGATAGCCCAGGTGGACTATTCCTTTGACCAGGTCAATTGGGTTACCATTGTCACATATCAATTTGACAGCGCCGGTGGATATGAACGGTACCTGGTGCCGGCCCTGGATCATAAACGCCATGTCTTTATAAGGTTCCATTATTATAATGCCGGACTGCCCGCCGATTATTGGGGAGTTGACAATGTTGAAATAACCGGTTGGCCCGCTGCCGGTGACGATGATGACGACGACGATGACGACGATGATGATGACGACAATGATGACGATGATGATGACGACGATAAT
>CAYSHR010000590.1:0-2812 GCA_964430795.1 uncultured bacterium | reverse complement strand
GCTCCGGTTCCGGGCGTGCTTGTTACTCTGGATCAGGCAGGCGGCGTCCTGGTCAGAAAAATTACTGACGCGGTTGGGAAGGTCGAGTTTAGAGCCAACCTTGAACCGGATGATACGGTCTATATTACCGCCTGGGCTCAAAATTCCATCCCCGCGGTTTTGGAGCTGACATATAGTGAGTAAAATATTGATTCCCAACCTTACAGAAAGCAAGATAGATGAGAGATTTCAAAATTGACCCTTCCATTCTGGCGATGCAACCGGAACTTGTAAAACTTCGCCGCCGTTTTCATATGAACCCTGAGCTCTATTACAAGGAAGTAAAAACCGCCTCTTTTATTGCCGATTACCTGAAAGACCTGGGGTTTGAGGTAAAGAAAAATGTGGCGAAAACCGGCGTGATCGGTTTATGGAAAGGGCAAAAACAATCTTCCCATAAAAGGGTCATCGCTTTTCGCGCCGACATGGACGGGCTGCCTGTCAAGGAAAAGAATGAAGTCGAGTATAAGTCAAAAATCCCCGGCGTAATGCACGCCTGCGGACACGATGGGCATATGGCCATCCTTTTGGGTTTTGCCAGGTGGCTTACTTTGAGTCCCAAGCCATTTGTCGGTGACGTAAAGCTGATTTTCCAGCCTGCTGAGGAAGGATACGGCGGCGCGAAAATGATGCTGGATGAAGGCGCTTTGACCAATCCGGATGTTGAGCAGATTATCGCGTTGCATCTATGGAATGATATGGAGGTGGGAATAGTTGGCGTGACCCCTGGACCGGCCATGGCCGCTGTTGATGGTTTTGAGATAAATGTAATTGGCAAAGGAGGGCACAGCGCGGTTCCTCAACAAACCGTTGATGCTGTTGTCGTGGCGGCCCAAATCACTGTCGCCCTGCAAACCATTGTGTCCCGCAATGTTGATCCCCTGATCCCGTCAGTATTAACCGTTAGTAAAATAGAAGCCGGTACCGCGGACAACGCCATCGCCCAGACCGCGAAAATGCGGGGAGTGGTGCGCACTTTTGATAAGGAAGTAAGACAGATGTGGCCTGAAAGAATCGAGAGGGTGGCAAAAGGAGTAGCCGCGGCCTTTGGCGCTTCCATCGATTTTCAGTGGAACCCCATGTACCCGCCCATGGTTTCAGATGGGGAGACCACCGCTATTGTAAAAGACGCGGCAACGGAAATTGTCAGCGAAAAAAACATAGTTGAAAATCAGCGCACCATGGCATCTGAGGATATGTCCTATTTTCTTGAACAGATTCCAGGATGCCTGTTTTTTCTTGGCTCGGCAAATGAGAAAAAGGGGTTTACTTTTCCTCACCACAATCCGCGGTTTGATTTTGACGAGGATGTTCTTTCTGTTGGAGTGGCGATTTTCGCCGGCTGCCTGGAGAGGTTTTTCGCTTCCCATCCCCATCCCGGGTTAGGGTGAATGACAGTAGAAATGGCGGCGGGCTTATTGCCGGCGCTTCGCCGGTGATCCACGCTACTCTTCGCGGATTTGTGTAGGGGCGCTTCGCGAAGCGCCCTTGTTGCTTGCCACCCTCTCGTCTAAATCACTTTTTTCTTTTTACTGGATTTATGAGCCTGGTCGCGCCCTTTAATGGCGGATAGAATTTCCTCGGGATTTTGTTTTTCTCTCTGAAAGCCAAAAGCCATGCCAACCATTTGGGCGGCCATGTTTCGGTAGACGGAATTCCAGTGAAAATCAATAGGAGTTTCGGTTCCCATGGTATATGCTTTCTGCCCGGAGCGAATAAAGATAGGGGGTTCCTGGGTTCTTTGGCTCATTCCTCTTTTCATCCACCCGATGCCGTCAGTGCCGGAAATCTCAATTTCCAGATCATAGGGATAATGGTCGGACCTGAAATATATCCGGGGCGCGAATGAGCATTCGAGCATTCCATAGACTCCCGGCTGTTCAAATTTCATGCTGACAAGCCCCTGCC
Organism: uncultured bacterium; assembly: GCA_964430795.1. Lineage (GTDB taxonomy): Bacteria > Lernaellota > Lernaellaia > JACKCT01 > CAYSHR01 > CAYSHR01. The sequence continues at coordinate 865 of CAYSHR010000590.1, read as the reverse complement.
CACCTTTAGTTTTATACATTGGGTTCAGAAAGGAAGCGACTTTGTCAATGTTGCCGCAAAAATAAGTAAGAAGGGCAAGATGATTAAAAGCCGGATGCTTGAGATAGTCATCTTTAAAATTTAAATCCGGCGGCGCCGCGCCTCCTTTGCCGCCAATAATCGCGCGAACTCTTATCATGGTTATTTGACCAACTTCGCCAAAATCAATCAAATTCTTTATTTTATTTACAGGGGGATAATAGAAATAGGGATAGAAAATCCTGGTCAGACTGTTTGAGTTTTTGAAATTTGACAGAATCCTATCGGCTTTTTCCGGCGTGGACAGACATTGGATATTTACTGAAACCGTGATCCTGGAGGCTAGGGCTTTCCAAAGCCACTTTTCTGAATCGGGATTCAAAGAAGCAAACTCGATTCCATCTACTTTTTCAAGAAGGTCCGGAAAATCCACATCCTGTTTTCCATCAAATACAATAAGCCGGCAATCTTCACGATCTTCATATGCCTCCCTGATCCAATCAGATTCGTGGTTTTCACCGATCAAAGCAATAACAGCCGGTTTTGCTTTTCCTTTCTTTAAAATATTATCAGGCAGAGAAAAGCAGGGCGCTTCTCTGTTTCGGGCGTAATGCTTAATCATGCCTTTAAGGGTTGAAAGAGAATGACGCGAGTCCAGGCTCGAAAGAATGTTGCGAAGAGCCGCGGCGCCTTTGGGATCATTTACGATAATTGCCTTGACATCGAGAAGGGCCGGCAAACTGGGATGATTTTTGTCAATCAGTTTCAATATGCCTTCCACTACTCTGATAATCCTGAGCATTCCTTTATCTGATAACGATCCGAACCAGAGAGCGAATCTGATAAT
>CAYSHR010000589.1:0-2820 GCA_964430795.1 uncultured bacterium | reverse complement strand
AATGGGGTCATGTCCCCCGATCTCAAACCTTACCCCCTTGTCACTGAACGATTACCAAAACCATCTATTTCCTGAAACTATTATTTTTCAAAGAAAAGTAGTGGATTTATTTTTCTTGCCACTTTCGATTTTTCTCAATGACAATAGAAGTTTTTTGCTGTAAATCATCTTTATGAAAAACGAGGATTTTCAATTTTCTCCGGACGTTGAAAATTTTCTTTCCTGTTTTCTAATTTACAGCTACAATACGTCGCGATATCAATTTTAGTAGGTTATGATAACAAGACAATGGAGAACGTCATGAAACGTATCGCTCTAATTTTCTCTTTTCTTCTATTCTTAATCCTTGCTGGAACCGCTTTCGCTGAAGAGGAAGAACCCTGGTATGAGAAGGTTCACATTGGTGGTTTAATCGACGCGCGAATTATCGCTTATGACAAATACATACCGGAAAGCAGCAAAATTGACGATGTAAAAACCAGCGATATCTATCTTCGCTGGTTGCGTTTTGATATTGACGCGGAGCCAACGGAGTTTATCTCCGGCCGATTTTCCCTTCTTTATAATCAGACACCCGTTTCCCCGGTCTTTATTGGTCTGGGCAATGACGATGAATTAACTGTGGATGAAGGGTATATTAAATTCAATCTTTTCTGGCTCTATTTTCAACTTGGAAAATTTTATTTGCCCTTCCAGGCTTACACGCCCCTTTCAATTAGCGACTCCCTTCCTTACACCCTTGGCGTTATCAACCAGACCGCATATGAGGTTGGCCTAGACTCTGACTATTTCGCCCTTTCATTTACAGGCTTTAATGGGGATTCAGACCTTCTGGGCAACTCTGAGGTAATTGATGATTTCGTGGCAAGATTGGAACTACGTCCCTTGGCCTGGCTGCCCAATTATGACCTTTCACTGGGAGGCGCCTTTTTAAACGACTCCACAGAGATGGGTTACGGCATTCGGGATATTTTTCTTGTGGACGCCACTGGCGCGCCTTCGGCCTATGAAGATAATGTTGGCTCCTGGACGGTTTTCACAAAGGGCGATCTCTCCTTTAGTTCAAAAATCGGCCTCTCATTTCTGTACGAAATGGTTTCCACCCTTCAGTATGAAGAAGACAATTATCTGAACGCCAATGGAGACAAATCGAACATCTCCGCTGTAAACGGCGAACTGGCATTTGTTCTTTTCAAGAGCATATGGTTTGGCGGCAAATATGATCGCATATTCGGCGTGGACTATCTTGGCACTGAAAGAAATGAAACAACTGACAACACCGGCGCTCTTTTAGATGATTATCAACCTCTTACTTATCATCGTTATGGCGGGTTTCTCGGTTTTGGGAACAAAAACAAGGTCGCCACAATATTTGAATATCTCCACGGCACGGATAACGAAGAGCACACAACTGATACGATTACTCTTCAATTCCTTGTGAATTTTTAATCGACGAACCGCCGGCGATAAAAACCCTATGGCCGGCTTGTCATGATTATGAACTCGTAGAAAACTATTTTAATACCAGGTTAAAAGAAAGCTTCAGTTGGGGATTCCAAAGGAGCCGGCGAGTTGTCCTCGTCGATAAACCTGGGGTTTTCCCACACCTCCACATCCATACACTCTCCATCACTGAGCCACCTGATAAATTTCCAATCATCCTTGATCTTCATATGAAGTTCATATGGCAAAAAACCTGTTCGCCAACCTTCAACCACAAAATATCTGGACTCCTCGATTTTTTCGGCAAGCCCTTCAAAATCATTTGACGCCGCTTGAGTCAAAGGAGCGATATAAAACTGGGAGTAATTGTTTGGAACACCGGCCAGATAGGCATATGTTGGCGTGGTGGTGACCATCTTCTGTCCGGATTTCAGATTCCTTTGTAAATACTTTCCAATCATCTTCTGATAATCAAGCTGCTCGTCTCTTGTTGCCCTGAGCCAGGTCTTTGGAAGCATCTTCGCTTTGTCCGCCTGGTCAATGTTGTCAACATACGCGTCATTCAACCGGTTTACATTCTCAAAAAGAAACAGAAGGGCGGCGCCCAATAGCAGTGTTTTTATAAACCATCTTTTTTCGAAATAAAAAACATCCGATAGAAGCAAGGCCGCGCCAAGAGCCAGCCCCGGCGCCAGTTGAATCAGGTAATGCTGAAAGAAGTCCCCGGTCCACAGCAGAAAGAGAAGAACCGGTAAAATGAAAGCGGTGATTACTGAATTTTCATATGAATGCTTTTTCACGTACACAATCATGGCTGTGGCGCCAAGAGCAAATAGAATGGGAATCTGCAAAAGGCCATTTTCGACAAATTCCACCCATCGTTCATCAAAGCTCATCCCGTAATCCCGCTGCATTGTGAAAGGAAAAACCAATGCGTTGTAAATAGCCGCGCCAAGGGTGCCTTTGGAATACAGCCAGGCGCATATGCCAAATAAAACAATTAAATATCCGGTGGCGAATAGGATTAATTCGGATAGAATCCGCTCTTTCCATTTATCCTTTTTAAAATAGAGATATGCCTGAAGAATAACAGGAGTGAGGCAGAAGAAAATCGCCGGTTGTTTGATCATAAAAGCAAGACCGGAAAAAAAACCGGATAAAATAAGGAGTACTCCGGCATACCTTTTCGGTTTGGAAGTTGCCCTGAAAAAGAGCCATAGGGCAAGCAGGAGGAGAAAAGTCATGGGGTTTTCAGTGCTGCCCTTTGGCGCCCACCGAATCATTATAAAAGCGCCGCTATAGAATCCCGAGGCAGCCCAGGCGGCGGTTGTCCCTCATAACTGATATCCCAGAAAAAACAGGAGAATAAAAATTGCC
>CAYSHR010000588.1:0-2830 GCA_964430795.1 uncultured bacterium | reverse complement strand
CACATGCGTCAGGGATAAAATGTGTCTTCCAAGCTTGAAAAATGATCATATAGAAAACCATAAAAATCCGGGAATGCCGGCCTTACTCACTTACAAACAATCAGAAAGGTATTGTCTCTGGGCAGGAAAACGGCTTCCAACAGAATATGAATGGGAGAAGGCGGTCAGGGGTCCGAAAGGTTTAAGATATCCCTGGGGAAACAATATGCCGGAACCTGAAATGGCGAATATATGCGATAAAGAATGTACTTTTTCCTGGGCTGATAAGGATTGGGATGATGGATATATCTACATAAGTCCTGTGGGTGCTTTTCCAGCCGGCAACAGTCCATTTGGTCTCACAGACGCGTCGGGCAATGTTAAGGAATGGGCGGTGGCGGCTACAACACGCCCAAAAGATCACTATATCGCAAAAGGAGCATCCTGGTATTCGACAAAGATGGAGCTTCTGGCCTTTTATAGACAGCTCTGGACTCCCCGCACCAGAGTTGATGACAAGGGTGCCAGATGCGTGGCTGACACAAAGGAAATGCACTGAAATAGAAATTATAAATATATACATTTAGACAAAATGGGAGAAGGAAAGATGAACAAGCCGAAAACCGTCTTAGGCGCCCTTTTGGTCCTGATTATGTTAATGGGAATATTCCTCACCGCTCCTGCCTTGGCCCAGGACGCCAAGAGCATTGTAAGCAAATCCGATAGCCTGATGAGAGGCGCCAAAAGCTATGGCCGAATGAAGATGATTATTGAGCGCCCAAAATGGACCAGGACCATTGTGATGGATGTCTGGACAAAAGGAACAGCAAACGCTTTTATTCGCACTTTGTCCCCGGCAAAGGAAAAAGGCGTCACGTTCCTTAAGATTGGGCGGGAGGCTTGGAACTACCTGCCCTCAGTCGAGCGCACAATTAAAATACCACCTTCAATGATGCTCCAATCCTGGATGGGATCGGATTTTACAAATGACGATCTTGTAAAAGCCGACAGCCTGATAGTTGATTACACTCATAAGATTATTGGTGAGTTTGAAGGTGGCGGGCAAAAACAATGGAAGCTCGAACTTATTCCAAAAGAGAATGCCGCTGTTGTCTGGGGAAAAGTGGTCATGAATATCCGCAAGGACAATTATGTTATGACCAAAACCGAGTATTACAATGAAGATATGGAGATGGTTAAGTTTATTGAAACCGGAAGTATCCAAAAAATTGAGGGTAAGGATATCCCCATGAAACTTTCCATGACCAACCTTCGAAAAACCGGCCACAAGACATCTATGATTTACGAAAAGCTGACCTTTAAGCCCAATATTTCCGCCGACACATTCACCCAGGGAAATCTTAAAAGCAAGGGAGGAATGTAACCGTGAAACTTATTTTCGCGATAACCTGGCGAAATCTATGGCGAAATAAAAGGAGGTCTGTCCTTTCCATGCTCGCTGTGGCTTTTGCAGTCACAATCATGCTCTTTATGATGTGCTGGCAACAAGGCCAATACAAAGACATGATAAAAAACGCCGTTCAGATTCACACCGGATATTTCCAACTCCAACAGATGGGATATCTGAAAAACAAGGATATGGACAAGGGGTTTTACGAAGTGGACAAGGCTCAGGAGTTGCTGAAAAGCTCCGCCCATGTCAAAGCCTTCGCCCCCAGAATCAATGCTCCTGCTTTGGTAAGTTTTAAAACTCACACTCAGGGAGCGATGATTTTTGGCGTCGATCCGGTCAAGGAATCGAAAGTCTCCACCATCGCCAAGGTAATCAAAGAAGGGCGCTATCTGGACTCCGGCGACACAAAAGGAGTCCTGATAGGGAAAATTCTAGCGAAAAACATAGAAGCAACTCTTGGCGATCAGATCGCTTTTCTCGGCCAGGGCGCTGATGGCTCCACAGCCGCCGGGCTTTTGACAATTCAAGGTATCTTTTCCACCGGTTCTCCAGACCTGGACCGTTCCACCATGTTCGCCAATATCAGCGCCATGGACCAGGCATTTTCCATGCATGGCGGCGTGCATGAAATCGCCGTGGTTATTGACGACCTCTCATCTCTGGACAATGTCATCGAGGATATTTCCAACAAGATAGATGACGCCAAACTGGAAGGAATTGTCGCCCTTACCTGGGATAAAGTCTTGCCCGGTGTAAAGCAGTCCATAGATATAGATTGGCAATCAGCCCAGGTGACCTACTTCATACTGATGATGGTGGTTGGCTTTGGAATCATGAACACTTTCCTCATGTCTTTTCTTGAAAGGACAAAGGAATTTGGTGTTTTAATGTCCATTGGAATGAGAAATTTCCAGATTTCCAGACTCATATTTCTTGAGGCCATGCTGCTGACCTGTTTTGGAATTTTAGTGGGACTCATAAGCGGCTCGGCTCTGACCCTCTATTTCCAGTTCCATGGAATCACCATTCCCGGCACAGAGGAGATGATGGCTGAGTATGGAATGAGCGCCACTCAATACCCGAAGCTCTCTTTCTGGCTGATGCGCAGAGTCAGTTTGCAAATCATCGCCATAGCCGCGGCGGTGGCCCTTTATCCCGCGTTAAAAGTTTTGAAGTTGCGCCCGGTAGAAGCAATGCGGTCAGCATAGGAGGTATTGGATGATTACACTAATAAAGCTGGCGTGGCGAAACATCTGGCGAAACACAAGAAGAACCATAATCCTTGTTTGCGCCATGGCCTCGGGGCTGCTTGGAATATTTATCAGCGAAGGCTTTGTCAATGGATGGCTGGATTCCATGATCGAAGGCGCCATAAATAAAAACGTCGGCCATATAGCGATTTTCGCCACTGATTATTTTGAAAATCCCACTATTGAA
>CAYSHR010000587.1:0-2832 GCA_964430795.1 uncultured bacterium | reverse complement strand
GTTGTCCCGGATCATCTCTCCGAAGCTGAATTATTATATTTTTCTCTTTACCCATTTTACAATTCCATCAAAATCAAGCAGGCAATAAAAATGTCATGGCGACGCCCACTATTAGTCCGCCCAACGCGCCCTGGGCCAATTCTTTTGGTGATTTAAAATCCATGGACCACGCGATGATTACTCCAGAGACCACGCCGCCGATTGAAAAGCTGATCAGGTTCGCCAGGTTCATCTAAATCTCCAAAGTCTTTTGTTCAATGGTTAGCCTCTTTGGAACCATAAAGGCGATCCAGATGGCTGATAATAATCCGCCAAAGCCCCCTTGCAGCGCCATTGTTATCTCAAATCCAAAAACTGATACAGCCAGCACCATGCCCGCAATTACGCCGCCAGCAAGAAATCCGATTAGCTGGATTCGATAATTGGACGATTCATCCAAAGGCGAAAACTTCCCAGTATCCACAGCGGGCTTTATCATTTTTGATATGCCGAACATTATTATGAGATTGACCATGATTATTAGAACAACGTAACCGATTATCGCGGGAATATTTATCGCCAAATTTCCATCAGGGGTAGTAAAAGAAGCGAGGTTTATAAACCGCATGAATATTGCCGCCAGAGGTGCCATTACCGCCATGGACGCGAATGTATACGCGCCTTTAATGTAACCGGTTTCAGCTCTCATCTGCCCTTCACCCATCATGCCTCCGCCACCTAACGGACTGGGACCGCAACTGGTTGTGGCGTTTATCATGTAAGCCGCCATTACAATAGCAAGCTGGTTCCAATCAAGTAAGTTAAACTGGGCCGGACCAAAGAAATAGAGTACAGGCACAAGGGCGGCGGTTAAAATTCTTGAACAGGAAAGAGGGATCATGGTCTGAATCTGTACGAAAATCGCCAGCATTCCCGCAAGGCCGAGAATTCGAAATTCCGAAAGAACTTTTAAAGCTTTTCCAAGAGCGTCAAATCCCCCTGTGGCGGCAAGTGCGCCGGCGGCCATAAATCCGGCTATCATGGCCGAAACCGGCAGAAGAATTATACCACTCATCAAATCACGCAACCTGGCTTTTCCCACAATAATTATCAAAATCGTGGCCGCCACCATAATTGTCTGAACCGGAAGCTTGATAATCGGCTGAAAAATAGCCGTCAACAAAGCCGCGAAAAAGATAGCCAGGGAAATGTAACCTTTTACAGGAGCTTTTATTTCCACTCTCTTTTCGTCTTCAGACTCAACCTTTATGTCCTTGATGGTAACGTCTTGCGGATAGAGTTTTTGGGAAATGATTTTCAAAAATAGCGCGGTAAGAGCCGTACCGATCATCAGGGAGAAAGCCTGGGGCGCCCTTAATATCCCATCAGCGGCCAGAAACCCCTCGCCTATCTGGCCAACGCCGCCAATAGGGCTTGGACCGCACGACCCAAAAGCGTTTCGGGCAAAAGCGCCGATAAGAACTATTAACTGGCTTTTAGAAAGGAGATTCATGCCTCCTTCAGATCCAAAGGCAAAAAGCAATGGTAGTAAAGCGGCGGCGATAATTCTACCGCAGGGCAGCGACGCGAGCATGGGAAACATGATGAGGATAACCATGGCGCCCGCTATTCCAATCGGCGTTTTTTGCATTTTTGAAATTATTACTTTGAAAGCCTCAAATCCACCAGTGGCGGCAAGGGCGCCGGCGATAAAAAGCCCTGACAGAAGAGCGGTTATCGGATGCAGAATAATTCCGCCCATCATTTTGTTGGGCAATTCCATTACCGCGACAAGCCCTTCTGTGATGGCGAAAAATATGGCTCCGGCTAAAAGACAGATCAACGTGACAAGAACAAGGACAGTCTGAACAGGGAGATTAATCTTCTTCAGAAGAGTCAGCACCATGGCTAAAACAAAGAAGGTTAATGTAATGTATCCCAAAATTTCCATTTATCGGACTTTCCCACACTTGAAAGATTTTCGGTTTGTAGAAGATATAAGCCAGCCCCTTTTATCTTTTAGAACACAGACTCTTACCCCGGGGGCAAAGGCGGATTGGCACAATGAGCAGCCGGTGGCTTTGGCGATTATTCTTTCTCCGTTATCAAGAGTAACTTCCATCTCTCGCTCAAGAATTGAGGCTATAGGGATTTTACTTTCAATCAATTTGACAACTGTGCCGCTTCGAGCTAAAAAGCCTCGGGATATTTCAAGGGCGATATATCCGACAACAAGAATCAAAGATGTAATCCAAAAAATTGTCCCATATTCCGGCATAAAATCTATCCAGGTAAATTTACCGTAAATTTATTAAGCTTGTTCATTTCCTGATTGTCGTCGGAAATAGCCAGGGAATTTTCAAAAATATCTATTCCAACAGGCAAGACCCAATTCCCGGTTAGCACTCTGGAATTTCCGGTTTCAAGGTCTACTCTGACGATTCTCTTATTGCCTCTATCAACAATAAAAAGCTCCCGACCGTAGATACATAAATCCTCAGGGCGAGAGAGTTTTAATCCCGTATCCCGTCCATCATATTCCCCAATATATCCACCATTTAAATCCGTATATACAACTCTTCCATGGCCCGAATCAGCCAGAAACAACCTCTTTGCGACATTGTCCACCTCTACTGCTGCCGGAAGACGAAGTTTAATATTTTTGCTACCAGGGGAGGGTTTGCTTTTTTCATCACCGAACATGCCGATGACCTTTAGAATAGATCCTGTTTTCCGGTTCCAAACTTGAACGCAATGCCCTCTGGTGTTCGCTATGTAAAGGTTATCGCCATCTATTGTCAAACCGGTGGGCGTAAACAGGCTTCCCGAACCTCCGCCCAAAGAGCCAAAGGT
>CAYSHR010000586.1:0-2841 GCA_964430795.1 uncultured bacterium | reverse complement strand
GCGATCCCTCTCGTTGTATATTTCCCAAGTTTTTGGCCGGGAAGAATGAGGGAGATTTTGAGCATTATATCCCATCAAATCACCTCACTTTTTAATTTTTGTTCGAAGTTGACTGATTCAGTGGGTTAACCCCTTGAATTATAATAAGTTTAACCCATAAAGATTCCAAAAGTCAAGATTTACTACAATAAGCTTTAAAGTCCTGTTATCATTATGTGAAACCATCGGATAGATGAAAAATCAGCTTGATTGGGATTCATGAACCAATGGCATTTTTCACTATTCTGTTAAAAGAAAAGAGGTCAAGGCTGTTTTTTAATCGAGCTTTCATATTCAGCGCCCTTTTCATATTCTCTCTCTTTTTTTTATGCCTTTTTCTCTTTTCTCCTCTTTTTAATGTCGGATTTTTTGATGAGGATGACTGGTATCATCTATCTTTCGGGCAGAGAATTGTTGAGCAGGGTTTCTTTGAAGCCGACATAGTTCAGATGCTTGTAAGCTCTCCTGAGCTTGCCAATGAACATATAAGGATGTTGGTCGGGCTGCAATATTATTGGGCTGCCGCCTACAAGATATTTGGCGACAACTCCAGAGCCCACCATATTCTTGCTTTTATCATCTTTTTTCTATGCGTTTTATTGGCTTATATTATTGCTTACATGCTCTCCCAAAAGGTGACAACTGCCACAGTAGCGACCCTTATCTTCGCGCTGTTTCCTTTAAACTGCCGCTATGTCGCTTCCGCTTTTACTGTAGTCTACCCTCTGTTAACCTTCTTTTTCCTTTTTTCAGTTGCCTTTTATATAGACTTTTTAAAAACATCCGGAAGCAAAGATATTAAAGGGCGTCGCCAGGCAATATCCTATCTGCTATCCATATTGTTTTTTGCCGCCGCCATTCTTACCCAGGAAGCCTCATATGGATTGCCGGTCACCCTGCTTTTACTTGACTTGATCTTTTCCAATAAAGACAAGAGCGGCAGATTTATCCGCGCCCTTAAGCATTTAAAGATAAAAAATCCCATCCTAAGAACCGCGCCTTTTTTTCTCCTTCTGATTTCACTTGTCCAATACACTACATCGTTGGCTTATGAGCATTTAAAACCGGAAAGCCTTGACAGCGGCTATTTCGATTTTGTGGCCATTCCCTTTTATAAACTTTTTTCATACCTCCCCGGCGCCTTTATTCTCCCATTATACAATGGCTATGCCTGGAATGCCGGTTCGGTTATTTTTTTGGTTTTGGTTCTTATTTTGATATTCGCTGTGATAGCCGGCTCATGGAAAAGCAGGAATAAACCTTTGCTGATTATTGCTTTTGGCTGGATAGTAATCAATTCCCTGCCCTTTTTACAAGTGCTGGACAAAGTTCAAATTCCCCAGGAGGGGGAAGACAGATATCTGCTTCTTCCCCTTTTTGGATTTGCTTTTCTCCTGGCCCAGGCAACCATGCCGGAAAAATTTTCGAGGAAGGGTTTAAAAACCATAAGAAACATATCGCTGATTTCTCTCATGGTTTTTTACATTATAGCCCTTTGGGGAAACTCCAGATTTTTTATAGATAAAGGGGCAAGGTACGAATCCATAAAAACATCCCTTGAGTTGGAGATGGAAAAGGACGACAAGGCAAAAACCGTCCTGTTCCTTTATCAAGATCATCAACAATTGAGGGAGTTGATTTTATCGGCTTTTTTAGAATACACCTTTGAAAAAGATGAGAATCATTTCTGGTATTTCATTGACAGGTCCATGGTCCTGCCTTTCCCCATTACAGAAAACCAGGCTGTTTCTTTTGATGATCTTACAATAGCGTCGGAACCAAGGGGTTTGAGGAAAAGTCAATTCAAGTTTCCGTCATTTTTCTCCAAGGTGACTCTATCCATGGATGGCGCCATAATGATTTTGGGAACTGAGATAAAAACCTCATGCCTTACCAGAGTTGATGAGGCGTTTTTGAAAAAAGTAGAGAACTCTCTACCTCCTAAAGTCACTTATCTGGAAGAATTTGTTTCTAACGGCTTTGCCTTTAACGAAAAGGCGATTCCATTTGAAGGCACGGTGGACAGATGGGTCCTTAAAGGATTTGTATACCAGGTGTTTCCACGAATAGGGCGTTTTTAATCTGTCGCCTCAAAAAGGGCGATGGATTGTCTGTATGATTCATCAACGGATTTTTGAAAAGCGGCCTTGTTTTTGTCCGCCTGTTTTGCCGCTGTAACAACTGCGGAGCCGGCTATGGCTTCTTTGAACTTGTCTGACGCGGCCCTTGTGTCGCCTTTAAATATAAAAAAAGCCCCTGCGGCTGAAATTCCGATAATTAAAATTAACGCGAAAAGTCCCTTCATAAAAAATATCTCCTCTCCAGCTTATTATCGGCAAAAAGGTGGCAAGGCTAAACTCGAATTTCTCTCCAGTGTCCTGCTGTGGTCGCCGATGCTATTAATCAACAATAGGCGTAAAGGGCAGGCACAGAGGCCTGCCCCTACAAGCAAAACGCATCTTTTTCGTTATTGGTAACTCGTCCTTCACTATCAACGGCTGGCGTAGGTCAATGAACAGTTAGCAATGGGCGGTGGGTGGCGGAAGTCACACCACTAGCCCGCCCATGTTTTTTAAAACGAATAAAGAGTTACGAATTGAATGTAGGGGCAGGCCTCTGTGCCTGCCCTTTGCACTCAGCACAGATTCTTCATTGGGTTCAGAATCCAGAGGCTTTTTTATCATCAGCTTAGTTTTCGATTTGGGTGTCCCAATGGGGAAGTCAAGAGAAAACTATTCTTACACCCCCACTGTTTTTTGAGATAAGTATCGTGTCCCCGGAATAGCACGCACTGTTTTTTGA
>CAYSHR010000585.1:0-2854 GCA_964430795.1 uncultured bacterium | reverse complement strand
AAAGGTTTACCGGTCGGCCAGGTTTTGAGTGTCAAAGAAACTTCCGGAGAGCTTTTCAAAGACATTGAGATCAGGCCGGCTGTTGATTTTTCAAAATTGGAAGAAGTCTTGGTAATTTTAGAGGAGAACAAATCGGCAACTCATTAGAAAAAAAAGACGTAGCTTTTTATTTCTTTTTGTGGTTGCTGGGAGCGGTTTTCACTCTGATCAAAGGGAAATTGATGCCCTTCATAGGCTCGGATCTTTTTGATTTGGATCTTTTGACCATCATAACCGCATATCTTTTCCTGGTATATGGACAGACTGGCGCAGGCATCTTTGCTTTTGGTCAGGGGCTCTTCATTGATCTTTTTTCAGGCGGTTTGCATGGTCTCTTTACTTTTCTTTACTTGTGCATTTTTGGAGGAATTTATCTGGGTTCGCGGTTTTTTAATCTTCAGGACCCGAAGGGCCAAGTGGTCCTTATCTTTCTTGCGATCTTGTTGGAAAAAATTATGTTTTTTGTATTGCTTACTGTTTTTTCCCAAGAGATCACTTTTTCAATTTCGTTCTTGTGGATATCCGGGGCTTCAGCAATAGGTACTGCTCTGGTTGCGCCCCTCTTTTTTTATTTGTTCAATCGCCTGAGGGCTATTGCTTTTGAAAATGGGCGTAACGCATCGACAGAGTAACCGCAGGCATTCAAAACTCGGCCGTTCTTACACTACAAACCCGCCAGCCGGAATAGCAAACCCAGGGTTCGGCATTCAATTCTGCAAGAGAATACCACGTTGAGAACATCAAATTTCGATCCCGTTTCCGTAGGAATTTTCAACAAACAGCTCAAGAATGTCACGCTGTTTGTTCTGGTAATGTTCGGCGTCTTAATCCTGAGGTTGTGGTTCCTGCAAGTTGTAAACGGGTCGACCTATCGGACTAAGTCGGAACATAATCGCATACGCCTACAGGACATTCCTCCTTTTAGAGGTATGATTTTGGACCGAAACGGTGATGTCCTTGTGGGCAACCGTCCTTCCTATGACCTTTATATTCTTCCGGAAGAGGTTCAAGATCGAGCGCAGCTTTTAGGAAGCCTGGACCGGTTGATAGGTCTTGATCTGAAGGTAGTGGAACAAGAGCTGACTGAGGCAGTCCGCAAGCGTCCTTTTAAGCCTTTTTGCGTTAAAAGAGACATGTCCCGCGATAAGCTGGCCGTGATTGAGACCCATCGGTTTAATCTGCCTGGGGTCGTAATCAAAGTGGAACCGCAACGGCACTATGTTTGTGGTAAGCTTGCCTTTCATCTCCTCGGCCACGTAGGCGAAATCGGTGAGGGCCAGTTAAAGAGTGGACAGTATTCGGATAACAAACCAGGGGATTTGATTGGAAAGTCTGGGGTGGAGTCGAAATGGCAGCCATTCCTAAATGGAATGCGGGGAGGCGAGCAGATGGAGGTAGACGCAGCCGGACGGATCATACAGCTGATCTCCCGGAAGCACCCGATACCCGGCACAACTGTCTGTCTGACGATAGATAAGAATTTGCAAACCACGGCAGAAAAGGCCCTGACCGGCAATAAGGGGGCGATTGTGGCCATCAATCCCAATAATGGGGAGATTCTGGCGTTGGCCAGCAGCCCCTCTGTAGACCCCAATCTGTTCGTTGGGGGGATAGACAAAACAACATGGAAAAAAATAGCTTTTTCCAAGGATTTTCCTTTGCAGAATAGAGCGCTTTCCGGTCAATACCCGCCTGCGTCTGTTTTTAAGATTATAGTAACCCTGGCAGGGCTGAAAGAGGGGATTATCGATCCCGAAGAAAAAGTGGCTTGCAAAGGGTACTATTTTTTGGGACGACATAGATACGATTGCTGGAAAAGATACGGGCACGGAAAGATGAATCTGCATACGGCGTTAGTAGAGTCATGTGATGTATATTTTTACCAGATGGGAAAAAGGCTTGGTGTTGACAAGATTGGCCGCTATGCAAGGAGATTCGGACTTGGAAAAACAACCGGCTTCGATGTAGGCCAGGAGAAAAAAGGGCTGATCCCAACCAGACGCTGGAAGTTAAAAAAATTTGGTGAGCCTTGGCAGGAGGGAGAGACAGTCTCTATGTCAATCGGGCAGAGTTTTTTGCTGGTAACACCGATTCAAATGGCTACGCTGATCGCATCAATCTTTAACGGAGGCGCTTTGTACAAGCCTCAGGTAACCAGGTGGGTGGGAAAAGCCGAGTATAAAAAGGTTCATGAATTTGCTCCCATCTTGACAGGGAGACCCGGAATCAGGCGGGAATATTTGGAGCTTGTCAAAAAAGCGCTTGTAGGTGTAGTCCATGAACCCCGCGGCACTGGTTCACTGGCCAGATTGAAACACATAACCGTTGCAGGAAAGACCGGCACTGCCCAGGTTGTGGCCCGTAAGAAAGGAACAGATGCGGATAATAATGAAGACGAAATTCCTTTCCAATTTAGGGACCATGCCTGGTTTGCTGCCGTCGCCCCGGCAGACAGTCCCGAGATTGCACTTGCCATAATCATAGAGCATGGTGGCCACGGGGGAAGCGTTGCCGCACCCATTGCCAGAGAGATGATTGAGGTTTATCTTGGGGAGCCCAGAGTAACAAATGGGGCACATCTTACAGCCGGCTTCCGGCCCGAAGACGGATCTCATTACAGAGATAGTCAAATAGTTGAGTCCCGCGGAACGCGGGGCTCAACCACTTCACGAGGTCAATATTGATGGATTCGTAAAAAGTCGTCACTCCAGTGAACCCCGGATCGGGGTCCGGGGCAGGCTCCGGAGTCCAGAAATTCTGTAATCGGGTAGCCGGGGGTTTTTCTCCCCCAGCCCCCACAACACCCCGCATGCGG
>CAYSHR010000584.1:0-2863 GCA_964430795.1 uncultured bacterium | reverse complement strand
GTCCTGTTCCCAGACAACACACCTTTCTCTTTCGATTACGGCGTTTCCGATTTTCGCGTAGGTCTTTTCATCGAGGTCGAGTTCTCGAATGGCATCAGTTGGGCAAACATATCCACACGCGTTGCAGTTCTGATCACATGCCCCTATTCTCATAACGGCCACAGGTGACATAAAGCCCGCGGCGCCTGTAGAAAAGGAGCTTGGTTGCAGACAATTTGTAGGGCATGCTTTTACGCATTGCCCGCATCGTATGCAGGTGGCAAGAAATTTACCCTCGGTAATAGAGCCGGGTGGTCGTAAACCCAGGTCTGAGAAAACGATTTTGGCTGGACTGAAAGAGAGCCATGCTGCGCAAAATATACCAGCTCCTAAAGTGCCGGCAACTCTCCTTCTTCCAATATCAATTGGCAAAGATTGTACTTTATTTGCGGTTGATAATTTAAAGCTTGTTACCTTTTCGGTGCAACCCTTTACACATTCCTGGCAGGCAATGCATTGGCCTGGATCATATTTTTTGAACTCGTCGCCAATAGCGCCCATCTGGCATATCTTTGAGCAAACTCCCTTTTTGTCGCATTTATCACTTACATATCTTTTCATCAGAGAAAACCGTGAAAAGAGTGCGAGCATGGCGCCAAGAGGGCATAAGATTCTGCACCAGAATCGTCTCTGATACCGCCCAAGCCAAATTAGAAGGATAAAGAAAAGCATTGAAACAACGCCAAAGGAATTAAATACAGGCTGGGAATAAGAAATTCTGGCAAGCCCGATCCATCCAAAAGCCTCAAATATCGGACGAAAAATATCCAGAGATATATTGACCCCGGCCACAATTATCGGCCAGAAGCAATAGACGGAAATACGTGTGAGCCAGGAAATAGGATCAGCCAGATAGGCCACTCCATGGCCAAAAATCGCGACGATAAGAATAAAAATCAAAATTATATATTTAATAGTTCCGAGTTTTCTTTCACGGTTCTTCCAGATTCTTCTTTTGCCCTTTTTGTAAATAATTTCATCGCCAAGCTCAATGCATGTACCCATAGGGCAGATATAGCCGCAAAAAAACCTTCCTAAAAAGAGAGTCAGCAGAAGAATCAGAAGACCATAAAAAGCCGAATCCATCCAGGTTCTGGAAGCGATAACTCCTTGCAGGCTGAGTAAAGGATCAATGGATAGAAAAGCGTCAACAAGAATCGCGTCAGATGGAGGCCATTTAGTTATAGCCACCAGGTAGAAAAAAAGAGCAAGAAATAAAAGTTGAATTCCTCTTCGCATCAGATGGATCTTTTAAAAATATTCATGCCGGCAAGATTGTAGGTGCCGACCCCAAGATTGGCAGCTTTTACAATGTGAGGAATCTGTTCAGGTTTATATTCCTTGTTGCCCCATGGAGCGATAGTTACGCCGTAAGCGTCAACAGCCACAGGATCAACGCCGGCGATTATGGTTTTGAGATTCAGAACCTTGCCCGGACCACCTGGTCCTTTTGTAATAAGGGCGCGGGTGGCGTCAAGAATAGTCAACTTTGGTTTCATCAAAGTGGCAAAGTCGGCGATAGCCTGGTGGAGATCAACCCAAACATGCCAGTAACCTCTCTTTCTTACCACACCCATCCATCCTTTTAAGCCAAATGTAACCTTTGCCGCGGCGTGAGATTTCGCCACAGGCACGGCAATAAGAGAATCACACTCGAGAATATCCCTGGCAACCATCTGTTTCTTCAAAGCAACGCCTTTTGGAATGGGCACTTCCGCGAAGAACTTCTCATCATTTATCAGAAACACAAAAGTATCATCCAGACCGGCCAGTTCTTTCTTGATGCCGTTTTTTTCCAAAACTATTTTGGGTTTGTGACAGGGGTTATCAAATACAAGAACCTGTTTAGCGCCGGCGTCAAGGGCGCCTTCCGCAATAGCCCGCACTACTTTTGGTTCGGTAGTGGCGGTTCGCAGCGGAACAGTTCCAAAACCCATATTTGGTTTTATGACGACCTTGTCTCCCTTTGAGACAAATCGACTCATGCCGCCAAGGGCTTTTATAGCCGCCTTTACATTTGCCGCCGGGTCAATACCGTTAATTACAGCTAAATCAGGAGTAGCCGCGAGGAGATCAACAGGAGATAGAGTAAGAGCGATACCTCCGGCAGTCATGAGCTTTAGAGCGTCTCGTCTATCAATTCTCATCATATCCTCCATATATTTTGATTATATTTTTCGTCGATAAAATTTATTTATTAACAAAAGCTAAAATACCATGGAATAACCATAATAAACAATAGTTCGATGTTTATGAATTTATTCGACGGTTTTTTATCAACACATGAAATCGGTATCCGTATATAATTGGGATATTAACAAGCTGGTGATTTTACATTTTCTTGGAGTAATCAGGAATGAAAATCGGCGTTATTTTAAATCCCAATGCCAAAAAGAACATGAAGCTTGAAAAGCGAAAGACCGCTTTTGAAAAAATCATAGGAGGCGCCGGTTTTGTAATCCAAACAGATAACATAGAGTTGATCGGCAAAAGTTGCGGGAAGTTAGTTGAGGAAAAAGTTGATTTGATAGGAATCTGCGGTGGAGACGGAACAAATCACCTTGTTGTTACCGATGTTGTCAAGGAATATAAAAAGGCAAATTCCCCCCCGCCCCTGATATATCTCATGGAGGGCGGGAGCATGAATACGATTCGATGGAATCTTGGAATCAAGGGATCATCAGAAGATAATCTTAAAAATATTGTGGGTAAATTGGAAAATAATTTAAATTTTCAAATTAAAAAAGTCGCGACATTAAAAGTTAATGAACTATATGGTTTTATCTTTGGATGTGGCTGGGGGTGTGGTGTAGGGTTTGTGGAT
>CAYSHR010000583.1:0-2865 GCA_964430795.1 uncultured bacterium | reverse complement strand
GCCCAGACAGCCCGGGCTTTTTCCTTTGGCGCGGGATAATCTTTCTTCTTTAACCGTTTCTTGGCCAGATCCACCATCATCCCTAAAGTTTTGACTCCATCATCAGTCCCCCACATAGTGAACCTGGTGGCGTATATATAAAGAGAGAATATATTTGGTACAGGGCATGGTTTGGCTGAAGCGATGTCCATCAATTCATGATAAAGCTCTGTACACCTGTTAGCTTTTTCAAGAACCTTCCGTAGTTTATTCTCCTCAAGCTTTTCACCTATAAACTCTTCCAATTGGGAAATCAATCGGGATGTATTTTTTCGATATTGGGCCACGCCCTTTTTTGAATCATCAGGATGTTTGGCCAAATAGAATATTGGAATATCAACATAGCGGGCGACAAATTCATGAATCTTGGCATTCACATCACATCCACCTGGAGCCGAGGAAATAATAGCGCTCGGTTTAAAGTCCGCGCTTCCAAGCATGGAACCTAGCTCTATAGTATTCGATGAGCAGATATAATCAGGAAGACCCAGGCCCATTGCCATATCCCAATAGCGCTCTCCCTGCCCTTCAAGGGCAACAACACTAAGGGTGGAAAGAACCTCGCTTGTTAATGGATGGGCATTATCAAAAGCATGAATAAATTCCGGTGGAAAATTAAAAGGGGAAAGGATGACTTTCTTGCCTTCATCAGAAGCTTTTTTAGCGTCCTTTATCCACTTTGTGATCATCTTTAAAAAGTGAATGCTGACTTCCCGCACCCTTGGAACAAGGATGGCGCCGATGGAATTGGCTGTATCCGGGGGAAGAAGAGCGACAATTCCCTGGGCTTCCTCGTCAGAAATATTCTCAGGTACTTTTTCGATAACCTCCAACATGGAAAGGACCCTGTCAAATAAGCCGGCCTGCTCCTTGAAGGAATTTTTTTCCATCACCTGTCTCCTATTCTCTCAAGGAATGCCTGGACCCGGGTCTTTATTCTGCCCTGGTCGGCCTTCGCGCCATATTCCTTTTCAAGCTGCAACACCGGAATTCCTCTCTCCTCCAGGTCCATTCTTAGCTGTGCATTGTCAATGCCGTGAACATCGCAAAACTTGTTGTGGACCAGAATTACGCCATCGGCTTTGGCACGACTCACAGATTCAAGGGCGTAGCTTTGCCTGAAGAAATAATCGTCATACATTCGAGGGCACAAAAGATTTTTCAAATACATCTGAGAAAGAGCGAAATATGGATCCCCGCCTTTTGATTTCAGTAACGGCCAAAATGCCCGGTGCCCATAACATAAACCATCACCTACCACCAGGCCGCCTTGATTTTCTATAGCATCGACAAACTCAACTTCGTCTGTGGCCGACCCAAAAAGAAGAAGCCTGCTCCTAAAATCAGTAATGGAATGATCTGTTCTTTCAGTTATAGCTTTATCAAGCAAGGCAATAAAATCCGTTGCCGGCATGGAGTTGCCATAGAGAAATATAGCCATAGCTTCCGCACCGGTAAAGGAAGGCGCCTCTTTTTCTCTTTGTGCATAAAACTCTTTGAGCTTCGATCTCAATTTTTCGTAAGTTTTAATTGAGTTCCACAAATCCTCATTTGAAATATCTTTACCGGTAAACTTTTCTGTCGCCTCCTTCATCAACTTTATTTCATCCGCAAAATATTCAATAGTGTCCTCATAAATCAGGTGAGGCACCTTCAGGTAATGAAAAAAGGGCAGCTTTTTCTGATACTGCCAGTTTTCAAACATGCCTCTTAAGTGATCGCAACCATTGGTTTCAACCAATCCATCAAAAAAATCATAAGTCCCTTCCAAACCCAACTGGAGACAGGACCTGCAGTAACTGCAATTGAACCGTGACAAATGGGCGTCGGCTATTTCAGTCTCGGCCTTTCCACCGCCCCTTATTCTATATGGTAAAATCCCACCAGCCTCAAGAACTTCAACAGGAGTGGCGACACAAGTGTATCCGAATACTTTGCCGCCCTTCTTTTTCCACTCTTTTACATAGTCATTTTCAATTTTACCGGCGTGACTTAATATTTTTTCCATCGATTATCTCCAAATTTTTACGCGGAGGTTTTGATCAACCAATAAGCTTTCTCTTAACCGTACTGAGTATGAACAGGGTTGTTTTCCATCCCGCGGACAAAACCGTTTTTACCAGCGCCATACCTGTACTCGCTGAAGAGAAGATGCCTTTTGTAATCATGGAAACAAGAGTTTTCATTCCCTTCTCAAGTTCATGGCCATCAATGGCGCCGGACAATCGTGAAAGATAATTTTCAGTGTCAGGTGTTTTTTTCTCCATATACTGATTGAAGTTTCTTACATGGAAATTGATTTTCTCACCCACTCGCTCAGGGGTGAGGGCTTTTTTTACACCAGGGTCATCTGTAACGGCTTTTGATATTTTTTTTGCCGCTCCTGATATGGCATTAGCGAGCTGCTCCCCTTCAATGGAGGGAATAACATCGTCAAGAACGCAAAACTCCGGATTCTGTTTCATAAATCGGTTAAAAAACTCAATGAAGGTTTTCGCTATATGCCCTATCTCTTTTTTATCAAGACGACTATCTACCGTTGCCGCCAGCATTTTCAAATTCTCATCGGGCATTTTTGATAATTCGGCAATGCCTTTTGATATGCTTCCAAGAACCACGTTAGCCAGGTCAACCTTGACGGAGACTACCTGTTCAAACATTCTTGGGTCTCTGAAGATCACCTCGGACAAAACCGCGATTATGGTTTGGCCATCCTGGGCAAGGGCGACAATACTTTTTCCAAACTCCTCAGAGTCAAGAGCCTCCAGTAGTTCCTCAACAGTCTGAGCGAAAACCAGCTTGAACCATGGCTCATCTCCTCCAAGG
>CAYSHR010000582.1:0-2890 GCA_964430795.1 uncultured bacterium | reverse complement strand
AACTCCAATCGTTTCATTATGCACATAAAATATTCTTTCAATAAACATGCCGATGGAGTCAAAATAATAGCAATGAAATACATTAAATATAACAAACATTTAGAAACTACCAATAAGGAGAAAATCAAATATCAGACGCAATGACTATAATTTGGCGGCAGCAAGCGTCATATCTATGACGTTAGATGGGACCATAGGGTGAATCTTGGAGGATCTTTTAGCTCACATACTCTCAATTATTTACTGGATTGATCGAAGTGAGAGAAAAAATTGCCCCTTCATTACGAAAGGGCGATAGATGTTTTGGTTTATTCAATAGGGTTTAATCTGTATTTCCGTCAATATCATATTTCATCAGATAGAAGTCGTAGTCTTCACCTGATCCTCCGGAGGTTGCGACCGCGTAAACAGCGCCATTTTGATCCACTCCGATGCTGACCGCTTCATAGCTTGTTGTCAGGCTGCCAAAATAGTCATCCCAAATTGGAGTGCCGGATGTCAGATCCAAAGCTTGAACATGCCATCTTGAATAAGCGCCCACTGAGGAATTGGTTCTGCCGGCGGTAAGAACCACGTTGTCGAACAGTTTTATGTCATTTGCCGCGTTGTTGTCCGAATGTCCGGCCATGTTCCCGTCGGTCAGAATCTCCCAATCCAGGGCGCCGCTGTTAGTAAATCGCCATACCGAATAGTAAGCATCGTAAGTGGCTTTCGCCTGAAGATAGGACATGCCGGCAATAAAAACATTTCCCGAAGAATCTGTCGTGATACCGTAGCCTGTGCAATAAGTATCCGCCAGGCCGTCGGCGTTAAAAACCCAGGAATCGGTTTCCCCTCCGTTGGAACCATCCAGTTTATATGCTACAGCCTCTGTTGTTGAAGCTGTTTCCTGCAGAAAACCGGTGGCATAGAGGTATCCATCAGAACCAAAATGCAATCCTCTCCCCGAATCGTTTCCAGCGAAACTGCCGTTGTCAGTGAAGTCCCAATCCTCGGTCCCATCAGCAAGCCACTTTTGCACCCAAAGTCGCCAGCCTATGGTTTCTTGCTCCCGCCCTGTAACATACACGTTGCCTGAGTCATCAACGGTGATGTCTCTGGCTGTAATAAACCCTGAAGTTAAAGGAGCGTATCTGGTCTTTGACCAGAGTTCAGCGCCGGAACTGTCAAGTTTGGTTATCTGCATAAATGGACCGGCTTTTCCTTTAGGTCCTGATTTTAAAACAAAGCTGTTTCCGGCAATATAGATATTTCCCGCGGAGTCAACAGCGACCCTTGAAAAATAGAAGGTACCCAATTCAGGAAGAACAAATTGGTTCAGTAAAGCGCCGGTATTATGGTAGACAAAAAGCTTATCAACATTGGAGGTGGCTTTGCCCTTTGCAGGCACCGTATCCCATCCGACGATGTAAATAAGACCATTCGGTCCGATGGTCATGCTGTAAGCGCCGGCATCGTCATCGGGCACTGTGGCGTCGAAGGTTATCTTCCAAAGGTCGATGGAAGTGAATTCGAAATCGTATTGAGCAGTCATGGGAACGCCGCTTACATCAACGGCGTCGGTGGTAATGCCGGCCGAGTAAAGCATGTTCTGTTTAAAAATATTGTCCGGGGTAAAGGTCATCTGATCCCCGGCGCCGTTCCAGCTAAAGGTTCCCGGAACATCGGCTTTAAGGGAGTTTGACAGGCTAAAGGCGCCTTCTGTTGAAGTTTTGTCCATTGGTTCAGAAAAAACGACCCGCACTTCGGTAGCGAGTTTCAATTCCTCGGCCTGATCTGCGGGATACGTTTCAACTATCTCCGGTGCGGCGGTTGTATCGTCATCGTCGTCATCGTCATCATCGTCGTCATCATCGTCTCCTGAGTCGTCGTCATCTCCGCTCGTGCCACTGTCGTCGTCATCGTCACCACAGGTACAAGAGATATTTAGAGCTAGGGCAAAGAGAATAAGAACCAGTAAAATAATGTTTAATGTTTTCATGGTTTTCTCCAAATAAATTCATTCAATCCAAGTTAATTTGATGTCTTTAAGCAATGAACTGATAAAATGCCTCACTCGATAAGGAATAATACAGGTATCGCCCTTTTAAATCAACGGGTACATTCGATAAAAAAGTAATGACTTTTAATTTCAATATGATAGATTTTATTAACTGGTGTGAAAGAAACTGGAATCAAGAATATCACTATCTTTTGAAGGAGGTAGTTTTGGATACTGGAAAGATTCAGAAATTGCTGGAAGAGGTAAAAAGCGAGAAAATCACTATTGATCAAGGCATGGAGAATCTGAAAAACCTGCCTTTTGAAGACATCGGTTACGCAATGGTTGATCATCATCGCACTATCAGAACCGGACATCCGGAAGTTATCCTGGGTTCAGATAAAAGTGTTGAGCAGATAGTGGGAATTATGGAACGCCTTGAGTCTAAAGGATCGAATATCCTTGTTACCAGGGTTGATGATCAGAAAGCCGAAAAAATTACCGCTCGCCTACCATTGGTAAAATATGATCCTACAAGCAGAACCATTATTAGAATTAACGAGGAATCTGCCAAAGAAGGGCACGGAATGGTTCTTGTAATAACCGCGGGGACATCTGATATTCCTGTTGCTGAAGAAGCGGTTATTACCTGCGAGCTTATGGGAAACCGAGTCGAAAAGGTTTATGATGTTGGGGTGGCCGGCATACATCGGTTGTTCTCAAAAGCCGACTTGATAAATAAAGCATCGGTAATAATAGTGGTGGCCGGCATGGAGGGCGCCCTGGCCAGCGTTGTCGGCGGGATTACCGATAAACCTGTTATCGCGGTTCCGACAAGTGTTGGATATGGAGCGAGTCTGGGGGGCGTGGCCGCTCTTCTGGGAATGTTAAATTCTTGCGCGCCGGGGG
>CAYSHR010000581.1:0-2891 GCA_964430795.1 uncultured bacterium | reverse complement strand
AAGAGCCCTTTTGATTTCATCAATGGAGACTGTGGCGGTGCCCGATTTCATTACAACCAACCCTCCTGCCACTGTGGCGAGTCTGGCGGCATCGTACAGGTCCAATCCCGCTGTCACCGACGCCGCGAAGGCAGCCATAACAGTATCTCCCGCGCCTGTAACATCGGCGATTTCATCAGAACCGAATATGGGAATCAATATACCAGGGGAATCGGACTTTTTCAGGTACATTCCGTTCTTCCCCCTGGTAATGCAGACATTTTTCGCGCCGGTAATCTCAATCAGGATTTCCGCTGCTTTGGCTACATCCTTATCATTTTGAATTACAAGACCTGTAGCCTGCTCGGCTTCCGGTTCATTTGGAGTCAGGAGAAAAGCTTTTTTGAATTTGGTCAGGCTATATCGTGAATCAATCAGGACCGGAATCCGCTCTTCTACAGAAATAGCGTTAATTTTCTCAAGGACCCTGTCGCTTATAATTCCGTACCCATAGTCGGAAATCACAAGAGCATCACACTTATCAACCAGAATATCAATAACCTCAAGAACTCTTTCTTCAACCTTCCCTGTTATTGGATCGGTTATTCCCTGATCTATCCTGAGAACCTGTTGGTATGTGGTGTGAAGGCCGGACCCAAGAATTCTGGTTTTTACCGTTGTAGGGCGAGCGCTATCAACAATAATATTTGATGAAGGTATATTTTTTTTTCCGATATTCGATACAAGCTTCTTTCCGGCATGGTCATCTCCCGCGAGACCTACAGGAAAAGGGTTGGCGCCCATGGATGCCATGTTGTTTACAGCATTAGCCGCGCCGCCCAAAGAGATATGCTCCTTTTCGTGTTTAAGTATTATCACAGGGGCCTCTCGACTAACCCTTTTTGACCTGCCAAAAACCGATAAATCACATACAAGATCACCAACCACGCCGATGTTTCCACCAGGTAATCTGTCAGCTAACTCTGTTAGTGATTGGTCAAAAATCTTCATTTATCCTTTCCCAATCGAGTAAGAATCCAGTCAATGGCGCCCTGAAGGTCTTTGGCGATATAGTCAGGCTCCACTTTCCAGTCAGACCTGTAGTACTCCAGTTCACCCTGGCCATATCCGGTTTTCACAAGAATACCATAGCCTCCCATTTTTTTACCAAGCTCCACATCAGAGATTTTATCACCAACCATAAAGGAGCGTTTCAAATCAAGATCGAGTTCCTCAGCGGCTTTTTCAACAAGGCCGGTTCCAGGTTTTCGGCAATCACATGTAATGGAATAAGGATCAACAACACCGTCTTTATGGTGAGGGCAATAATAGACTCCGTCAAGGACCGCCCCACCCTCGATTTTGAGAAGTTCGGCCATCCTCGCGTGAACTTTCCTGACAAGCTCAAAGGGAAAATATCCCCTGGCGACTCCGGCCTGATTGGTTATCAGACATACCGGAACGCCGGCGTCATTTAATTTCTTTATCCCTTTAGCGCTGTCAGGGTACAAACAGAAGCGGTCAACGTGATTTATGTATCCTTTTTCGCGGCTTACAGTTCCATCACGATCAACAAAGACTCCCGGACGACTCACAAAACCCCCACTAAAGCATAGTAAATTATCTTGATGGCCTCATCTTTCGGTTTTGGCTCATATTCAGCCATATAGACCGGAATAGTAAACTTATGCCCCATTTCAATCAGCTTGACGCCATCTTTTTCAGTTGTGACATAATACTTTATGCCTTGCTCTTTGGCAAGGAGGTCCAAAGCGGCAATATCTTTATTTGAGTACCTGTGGTGATCAGGGAAAGTCGCCCTTTCGGCAACATTGACTTTCATATCAATTAAGGATGTGAAAAAGAATTGTGGCTGGGCAATGGAAGCAAAAGCAAGGCAAGGTTCTTTAACGGGAATATTCTGTTTTTCAATTTCCGGAAATAGAGGAATGAATTTTGTAATCTCATATGGTATTTCCACTATTTCACCTTTATAACCACCTCTTCTCAAATCCGCCTCAATCTTCTTTTTCAAGTTTCCTTTGCCATTGATAAAACAGATGTCAGCGCTTCTTGCCGCGGATAATGGTTCTCTTAACGGACCTGAAGGAAATACTCTGCCATTTCCAAAACCGGTTCTCCCATTCACACAGAGAATATTCAAGTCTCTAAAAATACTCATGTGTTGAAAGGCGTCATCAAGAACAATAGAGTCAATATCAGCTTTCTCCAAGGCAAAAGCACCGGCTTTTGCCCTGTCAGCGCCAATAAAAACCGGAACGTCAGGTAATTTTTTTGCCATCATCACAGGCTCATCGCCGGCCTGGCACCAGTTCAAGTGAATTTTGCCTTTATCGGAAACCAGGTGAGTTTCACCTTCAAGGGCGCCCTTGTAACCCCTGCTGACAATCCCCGGCTTCTTCCCCCGCCTGAGCAGAATCTCCGCCAATAGAATCGTTGTAGGAGTTTTTGCCGCGCCTCCAAGGGTAAGATTGCCTATGGAGATAACAGGAACCGGCAGCTTAAATGCCAATGAAGGGCATAAAGCCATTCTCAATCTTTTTAAAAAAACCACGCTAAGATAGAGATATGTTATTGGTAGAAGCAAAAAAGAGAATAACCTTTTAGGAAATGACGGTTTCTTGGAATACCAAGCGTCATTGGCGATTTTTTCCAATACTTCCTTCAATCGGCTTCCTTTATAAATCCCAGGGACATCAAGTAAAACAATCCTCGCGAAAAGGCGAGGGATTTAACCCCATTGTGGAATATTAAAGGATTATACTCCCAAGAGAATTTGAATCAAGGGTAATCAAATTATTTCCTTTAACCCTTTTCTGACAAGAGGGCGGTTTGAGATCGGAGGACATGACCGAATTTCTTAACAATGGCCGGCATTGTCAATGATATTG
>CAYSHR010000580.1:0-2906 GCA_964430795.1 uncultured bacterium | reverse complement strand
CAGCGGTTTGGGCATAGAAATTCCTCTGCCCGAGCTTGAATGCAAAAGTCTTGACGACGCTTTTATCGGTTTTACCTGGGGGCAGTTGCTGGTCATGGAAATCCTTGGCATGCCCTGGTATGATTGGGCGTACATGGTGGAAGACCTTATGCCTGGAACTTTCGCCGCCCTTCTTGGAAGCATGATGGATGATTTTCAGGAATTGGAACTGGGCGCGGTGGGCCTCTGTTATTACGCCCGGATAAAAGAAGATGACGCCTTATATAATGAGGCGCGAGAGACCCTTTCCCACTTTGTGGAAGTTCAAAAAATTCTCGCGAGACTGGTTTACGGAATCACAAAAGATAAAAACTCCAGAGAAATGGCAACGGCGGAAATAGGAGCCGAGGCGGTTTTCGCCTTGGAAAAAAGCACCCAGGATATGCTCTATAAAGCCGCGACCTATTCCAGGATGTTTGGATTCGACTGGTCCATGGAGGACTTTGACGGATTTTCCCTTGGCCATCAGCGCAACGCGTATATCGAAGAACAGTTAAATATGAGCGACACTTCGCCCTGGCCTATGCTGACCGACGCTGATATCTATAACCAGGTTGAGGCAAAGCTGGCGGGCTGGCAGGTTCGCGCGCCATGGCGAATTCAACGATATCGAGATCGCTTTGACCATTCGCCTCCGGTAAGGGTAAACGCCGCGGAGGATGGCTACGAATGCGTTGGCCCAAACGACCAGTGGATGGCCACAGAAAATCCCCGCCATGAATGGTTTGAGGAATTCAAGCTTTGGTTCGAGGCCCCTTTGTGCGTATTCTCTCCAGAAACCCTTGATTGCAAATGGGCGGCAATTGGATGTAAAGTCGCCGATTTTGACCAGAACGGCCTTGTGGACAGCGCTGACGTTCCGCTGTTTGACAACGCTTACGCTACATGGGGAACCGGCGCGGCGTGTAATCAAGGCAACAACTGGTGCGACGGCGCCGATCTTGATGGAAGCGGAAATCTTGACAAGGAAGACTGGGGATTTATGGCCGCGGCTGATGGATGCTGGTATTAGAAATGATTTCCCCTCTACCTCCGGGAGAGGGGTTGGGGTGAGGGCTAAACTCCCAGGGCTTTTGCCAGAACAAAAATAGGGTGCCGGCACTCAACATCCGTCAGGGTCTCGATTTGCATTCTGCACCCTTCGCACTCAGTCAGAATGATTTTCGCGCCGATCATTTTTATCCGGCCGGCCAGTCGCTCTCCAATTGCCTGGGAGACATCATACTTTCCGTGTTTAAATCCATAGGTTCCGCCAAGGCCACAGCAGCCGCCATCAAGAAGTCGAACTCTCACCCCTGGAATTTTATTAAGGAGAATAGTTGCCGGCGTGCCTATTCCAAGAGCTTCCTGATGGCAGGCGGTATGATACCAGGCTTCCAGTTCCACAGGCGAAATATGGTCAGGCCATTTCTTCTCCTGATATAATTTGTAGATATATTCCATTACGTCATAGACGTTTTCGCCAAGGCGCCCTGCCCCTTTAACACCAAGAACTTCCTTATATTCACTGGAAAGGGCAAGACAGCAGGAGGTTGAGCTTACCAATATGGGAATTCCTTTTTTTGCCAGGGGTCCAAGAGCCTGGATATTTTTTTTCGCCTGCCATGTCGCGGCGTTTATATCTCCGGCGCCTATCATTGCCGCGCCACAACAATACTGCTCTGGAATAAGAACTTCACAGCCAAGATGTTCAAGAACTCTCACCACCGCCTGCCCGACTTCAGGCGCGTTATTATTAGTAAAGCATCCGTGAAAATAGGCCACTGTTCTTTTCGCCCTCTTACTCACCCTGCCCTTTGCCCATGCGCCAAAAGTGGTAAAACTGAATTTCGGCAAAGGTCTTCGCGCGTCTATACCCGCGAATAGCTGGTTTAATCGCCTGACCATATTATTTCCAAGAGCACGGTTTGCCAAAGGCGCGAGGAGGCTCCCTGATTCGCCAAAAAGAAAGGACCTTGATAAAAGCCTGGTGCTTCTGGAGATGCCTTTCTGGGTAGCGTGTCTGAACTTGGCCAATATATTAATATGGGCGATGGGAACATCAGAAGGGCACGCGACCTGACACCTTAAACAGCCCGTGCAATACTCGATCCAGTCATCAACAGCCAGATCCTCACGATGGCGGTATCTTTGAGCGTCGGGACCGGCCTGTTTGGGACCGGGAAATTTATCTGTCACAGCAGATACAGGGCATGCCTGAACACAGATAGTGCATTTTACGCACGGATCAAAAAGAGCGTCGCCAAGGCGACTGACAGAAACCCTCTTTCGGTGTTTGTTCCGCAATTTCTTATTTTTTTCTCTTTTCGCAAGCTCTTTCTTAGTCTTTTTGATTTCCCCTTTCTCGTCCTTTGATCTTCTTTTCTCATCCTTCTTTTTTAAAGAAGTAATTTTTTCGGATCTTTCCGGTTTTTTCGAGTCAGTCATTTTTGGGCGGCCTCCCCTGCGGATTCACCGGAAATGGTCCCTGTTGATATGGCAACACCGCCCCCTGACCGTTCTGACAGAGAATCAAATCCCCCAAGCAGATCGCCACACGCGAAAAGGTTTGAAAAAACCGCTTTTTCGTTTTTACCGCAAGGGCGAAAAGCGGCGTCCACCATAACTCCGGATTTGCACACAGGATGCCCTTCTTTTGCCAAAAAATTCGGGTTAAAACGATTATCCGTGTCAGGCGCGCCACAAATCGGCAAATTAAATATTGACTCTGTTATAGCTTTCCTGCCACACCTCAACCCTCCGGAAAAAAAGCTGCCTGTAGCCGCCACGCATGATTTAAACTCAATGGAACGAAGGCTGCCTCCGGCTTTGTATCCGACGGAAACAACCCTGTCACCATCTGTCGCCACGGAAATCACCGGCCAGCC
>CAYSHR010000579.1:0-2907 GCA_964430795.1 uncultured bacterium | reverse complement strand
GTCCGGAGAAGCTTACCAATACACTGAATTCCTGCCGGAAGTCATAGGGCATTTCGCGTATAACGGCAACGAGATCAACGTGACCACGGAAACGGATTGGGACCGAACAGGATTCAGATACTCCCTGGGCGCCGGCTTTTCCTACGATTTCGACCCTGTACCTTTGAGAGACCTGGCAACAAGGACCGCGGCGGAAGCTATGATAAAAATCCGGGGGTTCAATGCCTTTGGAACATTTTTTACCGGTTTTTACGACATTGAACCAGGGGACAAGTCCGATATCGCCTTGGCTATGACCGGCGGTGTTTTCCAGATGGGTTACAAGTTCGGCGCGCCGGTGGAACTGGCAGCCAGGTATTTTGAAGTAAGCACTTCCAAAGACTTCAGGGAGGACGCCGCCCTTAACGCCGCGAATATGGTGGCCGCGGATCAGACATTGGAAGAGACGTACAAAGGCGCCGGCGATCTTGAAGGAGAGCATGAGGCGACCTTTGGAATCAATTTCTATCCCTTTGGCAAAAACGTCAAAATAGGCGCCGACGCGTCCTTGATTTGGAAGGAATTTGAATCCAAAGATCCGGTAAAGGATTATCGCTTGCGGGGGGTTCTGCAATTTTTTATGTAGATACGACTCTGTATAGCAACGCAACAATGGTGAAAGAAGGGTAACAATGAAAATTCGTACAAAAATACTAATTCCATCCATCGCGGGAATCATAATCCTCAGCGTGGTCAGCCTGGTGCTTTTTTCATCGAATATGACCAGCCAGATTAATGAAAATCTAAAAATAAGCCACATGGATAAAATTAATTCCATTTACAACAATGTGGAAAGAACAGCCACCGTCGCGTTAGAGCAAGCCGCCCTTTTTTCTCAAAGCCCATCTGTTATTAAGGCATATAAAATGGCGGTGGAAGAGGGAAATATCAACGACCCGAAGGATTCCATTGTCCAGGATGCCCGGGAACAACTCCGGGAAGCTATGGCATCATACAATAAAGGGTATCAGGATATGTTGGGTATTAAAAGCCTCCGTATCCATTTTCACCTTTCCAACATTAGAAGTTTTTTACGTTTATGGCGCAATAAACAGGCGAAAGTTGATGGCAAATGGATGGATATTTCAGACAATTTAAGGGGTTTTCGCAATACGGTGATTGAAGTAAACAAGTCGGGAAAAGCCGTTAAAGGCCTTGAGCTGGGACGGGGCGGTTTTACTATTCGCGGTCTGGCGCCTATTAAAGACGAAAATGGAAAGCATTTGGGTTCCGACGAAGTACTAATCGACTACTTTACATTGATAAAACATTTTCAGACTGACGAAAATCAACATGCGGTGCTATATATGGACGGCAAATTTCGATCCATTACCACCAGAATGCATAATGAGGAGAAAAACCCGGTTACTCAATATCAAGGTGGCTCCTTCGTTTTTGTAAATTCAACAAATACTGAATTTACAAACAAGGTAATTCAGCCCGAATATCTTGTTGCCGGCTTAAAGGGCATCAGCCATTTTCATTTGAAAGATCATTATGTTACAGCAGCTCCTGTCAAGGATTTCAACGACAAGCCGATTGGCGTCCTTGCCCTTGTTTCGGACATTTCCAAACAGAAAGCCGCCATTGCCGGCGCCAGGCTATCTTATGGAATTGGCGCCATGTTTTTATTGGCTTTTCTGTCGAGTTTACTCTTCCTTGTTGTTCGAAAAATTATAAGACCTCTGGGCGATATGCTGGAAGTTGCCGATAGCGTGGCCAATGGCGACCTTAGTAGGAACCTGCATGTCCAAACCAGAGACGAGATCGGAGAACTTGCCGACTCCTTCAACGTTATGATTAGCCATTTAAAAGAAAGCGAAATTGATTCTGAAAGGAAAATCGGTTATTTGGACAACATCCCAACACCCATAGTAGTAATGGACAAGGAATTCACTATACAGTATATGAATCCGGCTACCGCCAACCTTCTTGGGACCACACCGGACAAGTTAATCGGGAAAAAATGTTACGATCTTTTCAAAACACCCCACTGCCGCACTTCCCAATGCCGGAGCAAACAGGCCATGAGCCGGGATGCTATCGCCACCGGGGAGACAGTGGCAGATCCTAATGGATTGAACCTGCCCATCGAATATACCGGCGCGCCGATAAAAGATAACGATGGAAACATTATAGGCGTCCTGGAATATGTATTGGATATCTCAGACCGGAAAACCATACTTAATGATATCATTAACATTACTGAATCCATGGCTGACAATGACTTGACAGTCAGGGCCGCCGGAAAATACAAGGGAGATTTTCTGGCTATTACCGATGGGCTGAACCGTGGGCTTAACGCCCAGCATGACGTCATGGTTAGCCTGGCGGAGGCCATTGATCAGATTTCCTCCGCTTCCGGGCAGATCGCATCCAGTTCCCAATCCGTGGCTGAAGGCGCTTCCGAACAAGCCAGTTCCTTGGAGGAAACCACCAGCAGCATGGAAGAGATGGCAAGCATGACCAGGCAGAACGCGGATAACTCCCAGCAAGCCAACACCATGGCTCAGCAGACCAATCAGCAAGCCCAGGCCGGGCAGGAATCAATGGAAAATATGGTGGGCGCCATGCATGACATACGCCAATCCTCTCAGCAGACCGCCGCCATTATCAAGGACATCAACGAGATCGCTTTCCAGACAAACCTACTGGCTCTAAATGCAGCGGTGGAAGCGGCCCGGGCTGGTGAAGCGGGGCGGGGATTCGCGGTTGTGGCAGAGGAGGTCCGCAACCTTGCCCAGCGGGCAAAAGAAGCCGCGGGTAAAACTGAAGAGCTCATTCTTAAGTCGGGCAAACTGGCCGAAGACGGTGAAAGTCTCTCAAAGGACGTCAGCGGAAACCTGTCGGAAATAGTTGGGTCCATTG
>CAYSHR010000578.1:2689-2915 GCA_964430795.1 uncultured bacterium | reverse complement strand
GATTTCCAAAGAGCAAAAAATCCAGTACGAAAAAAAGGCGAAGTCAACCAGTTCCACCATTGGGAAACAGTTGCTGGCTGATAAGGTGTTAACCTCAAAGGAACTTGCTTCTTATATGAATATGGAAGTGGAAGTAAGACTTTCAAATATGGTCTCCTGGACAGAGGGCGCCTTTGATTTTGTTAAAGATGAATCAAAGGCGCCCAAATTCAAAGGGCACAAATTT
>CAYSHR010000578.1:0-2679 GCA_964430795.1 uncultured bacterium | reverse complement strand
GGGCGCATTTGTTTTTGTTTAATATGAATCATTTTTAACAAAATTAAAACGCCCGCCCATGGCATTCGCGAAAGCTCTCTATTTTGGGATCGATAAGGCAGATCTGGATGATTTGATTTTAATCAGGTACAAGAGGAAAACAAAAGAGATCGTTAGAAAGGTCGAGGATAACCTTCAACTGGTTGGTGAACTTGAAATGGAGATGGAAGACCTTCAGATATTCGCTATTATTGATGGAGAGAAAACCCTGGCTGAAATAATCGTTGAAAGTGGTTTTGAGACCGCAAAAGTAATGAAGGTGATTTTTTCTCTGGAAATGCTGGGAATTGTATCCATCGAGTAATTCCCGGTTCCCCAAAATAAATCGAAAGCTTTACCAGCCTGTAATTGAAGATAAATTATGGCGATCCGCCATGGGACCGCCATAAATGTCATCTATTTACTATTTAACCGGTGGGCTGAAACTAACCAATTCAGCGCCCACATATCCTGGCGGCGATGAAGCCTTCACAGGTCCGACAGACGGATGGAACCAATACTCTACATCCTCCGGATTGGTCAAATCACTCTGTTCCACAACTGCTGTGATATAGGTGCAATCGTTCAATGTACCGTAGGGCACAGTTACTGTTTGGCTCTTGCTCTTTATGGTTGAGGTTACTCGCGCCCAGAAATCAATAGGATATCCGTCGCCAAAATCCATCACTCCTTCGGAATAGCTTTCAAATGGATCGTCAAGCTCGCCATCAGTGGGAAGAACAACCGGATCATCGAAGATGACGGTATAGAAAGGATCGCCATCGTTACCCAGACCTGACACATAAGCCGCGAGAGCTTTATAACCGAATTCCTCTTCAACAGAAAGATCCAACCACCAGACCAGGCCCTCAGGATCGGGTTGCGTGAAATCACCGATTTCAATTCGCGTCCATGTGCCGCCATGGATATCCTCAGGCCCAACAACCGTGGCAGTCAGGTCGATGCTGAGTTTATCATATGCTTCAAAGCGAAAAACCCATTCGGAGCCGTTGTCAGGTGGCCACCAGTCTACGTCGTCATCATCATCGTCGTCATCGGTGGTGTCATCGTCATCATCAGCGGTATCATCATCGTCATCAGCGGTGTCATCGTCATCATCAGCGGTATCATCATCATCAGCGCTATCATTATCATCATCATCGTCGTCATCACATCCACAACCCACGGTTGATAAAAGGCACATTACAAGGCCAAGAATCATCACCAAGACGAAAATCAGGTGAAATTTCTTCATCTTTTTCCCTCCAAAAAAATAATAATGTACAAATATTCAAATTGCGTTATCGAAGATATTATTTTACTAAAAATTAAGAAAAATGGCAATAAAATGATCACGGAGGAAATCATAAGAATGGCAAATAGATATTGTACGAAGTCCACAGTTGGACGGCATGACTATTTGGCAATGGGTGATCAGCCAAAGCCATTTAGCTGCCTTACAACCATAAAGGCTTCCGCGGCCGGCATGCCTGATTCCGAACCTCTGAAGATGCTTTGCCCTGTAATGGCTTTTGGGTTTCTGGGATGAGGGAAGGGCGGAATCTCGGAATCATAACATGAGATGGCCCGCAATTTATTTTCAAGGGTGTTGGCTATATCCTCATATCTTGTGGGTATAAAAGGCATTGATGCCGGACCCGCCCAACTTGTTGAGGATGGAATTTCACATGAATAAATCTCTTTGATGTTTCCACCGGGCAATGGTCTGGCCGCGGCCATAACGCTATGGTAAACATATTGATGATCCATATTGAGATCTCCGACATGATGAGTAAAGATCACATCAGGATTGGTCACATTCAACTGGCTTTCAATGGCTTTTGTTAAATCAAGTAAAGGGCGCTGGTCAAATCTGTTATCCGGCCAATTAAGATGAGTAACTTCTTCCACTCCCAGAGAGGCGGCCGCCTTGATTAACGCCTGGTCCAAATTTTTGAGTTCTCTTTCCGGCGCTGATTCAGGTGATTCATATCTTGCGGAAATTCCCTCGCCGCAGATCAAAATAGATACCGAATGCCCTGCTTTTACCAATTTGGCCAGAGTTCCGCCGCAGCCCAGGGTTTCATCGTCCGGGTGGGCGAAAACAGCGGCAACGGTTTTGCGGATTTTGTTCATTTTTGCTTACTTTCCAAAAGCCCTGATTATCAAATCAAGAGCGATCATAACATCATCCTGATCCTTTTTGGTCATATCCACAAAAATCGGTAAGCTGATTACCTTTTTGTAAAATTCCAGAGTTTTAAAAAGCCCTTTGTCATCGTAACCAAGCTTTTTGTAATATGGGTGTAGATGAACCGGGATGTAGTGGACCTGAACGCCGATGTTCATCCGGTGCAGGCTTTCGACCAATAGTTTTTTACCACAGTTAAGTTTATCCATTTCCACAAGAACTGGATAGAGGTGATAGGAGCTTTTAGTAAAACCGGCAATTTTTAGGGGAGTAAAATAGTTGTTGTTTGTAAAAAGCCTGTCATATCTTTTTGCCAGGTCGGTTCTTTTGTTCTGGAAGATATTTAATTTTCCATGCTGGGATTGCCCCAGCGCAGCGTGCAACTCAGACATTCTCCCGTTGGCGCCAAGAAGCCTCATTTCATAATACCAGGGTCCCTTAGAATGAGAATTGCGGGTTGAGAATTGTGA
>CAYSHR010000577.1:0-2915 GCA_964430795.1 uncultured bacterium | reverse complement strand
AGTTTTTATCATTGGTTAAAAGTTCAAAAAGCCCGACATATAAGTTAAACGGCATGAATCCTCCGGGAAATCCTGCAATGTGGAAATCAAATTACAAAATTTTGTTAAAAACCCGAAAGGCGGTTTTGGCGGTTTTAGGCGGTTTGAGATTAAATTTTGCAGGAGGACTTAAACCGGGGATTATTCAGGGGAATATTGTGTATTGAAAACCGGGGTCATTCAGGCGGCTGCCAGCCGAAAAGCTCTTGGGCGTCTTCTTCCATGCCGGGTAGAGGCTCAAAGACTATCTCGTTATCTTGTTTGTATGGCTCAATATGATTTGCTGGGCCGGAAAATACTTCATCGGGAACGCCATCAGGATAGGCAGGACATTTCAGTCTGCCCTTATAATATTTACAATACATGCAAATTGGAATTATCATTTTTTAAGTCTCCTGATGATTCTTTTCCAATCATCTCCTCCAAGCTCATCCATTGTATCACCCAAATAGGTGCCCCAAAATAGGCGCCTATTTGTGGATACTCGCCGATTTATATTGTAAAAATTCAATAAATTCATCGACCATCAATCCTGCTTGATTGATTATGCTTTTTAGTGTTTTTGGCTTTAAATCTTTTTTATTGAGGGAAACAGTCACAGTTCCTTTTCGTTGATTGCGCCTTAAAGCTATATGGCTTCCACGCTGCCGATCAATAAAAAAACCTGCTCGTTTTAACGCGCGCGGGACTTCTTTTGGTTTGACAACAGGGAGACGGGGCATAATTTTTTAAACACTTACCTCCACGGTCATTTTTTCAAAATGAATTGGCGTCTTTTCATCTTCAATGGGTATTGGTTCGCCGTGAGCTTTTAGGCTTTCAATATGAAGCTCAATCGCTTCTTTGGCCATTGCCCTAGCTTCATTGAGGTTGTCGCCTTCAGTAACTATCCCAGGCAGAGCAGGTACAGTAACAGTATAACCTCCTTCTGGGCAAGGGTCAAAAACTACACTATAGGATAGTATTTTTTGTTGTTGAGACATTATTCGCCTTCTAATTAGTTTAAAAATATATCGTATTAAATTATAGCATTCTTTCCTATTCCGTCAATACCCCTCAGGATTTTTCGATTTCCAAACCTAAGCCATCCAAACAGTTTCGCTATAATTCCAAAGAGTTGGGAAAAAGGCGACCATTGAAAAGCCTTTGAAGTACTAAAATGCCGCCGGCGGCAATAAGCCTGCCCACGTTTCTACGCACTGCCGCTACAGGTTTCCATCTCTGACCAATGCGCCGTCGGGTTATTGGGTCCGGCGGCTCGCCGGTTTGGTCGCGGTAATGAAATAGTTTGGACCGATCCGTTTCAACTCGACATTTGTAAAGCCGGCGCCCTTTGTATATTCCTTCATTTTCGAGCCGGGCTTGCCTCTTTTGAAATTTTTCCAGTACCAATCCGAAATATGCTTATTGGCTTTCGTCCGAAGAAAGAGTCGAATCGCCTGGGCCGCCATTTTCGACCCTTCGGCGTCAAAGTCTATAAGATAAGCTCGGCCGCCGGGTTTAAGCACGCGGAAAAACTCACGAATAATCGAGGCCGGATCATCCGTATCGTGGAAATATTGCTTACACGCCAGGGCCTCGACATGCCCATCCTCAAGTGCCAGTTTATCAGCAGGGCAGGTGAGAATTTCGGCGTTGATTCCAGCCTTTTTCGATTCTTCGTCGGCAATAGTCATCATTGGGCGGCTGTTATCCAGAAGGAAGAACCTACAATCGGGTTTGATCTTCGCGATCTCCAGGCAGAGGTATCCCGGTCCGCAGGCGATGTCCGCCAATGCCGGCGAGTCGAATCGCCCTTTTAAATCTTTTGCTATCAGTTTGGCCCATGGCCGGAAGTTTTTGTCTATCGAACTACGCAAAGACTCGGCGTACTGGCGGCAACCATTTTCATCCCAGTCAAAACTCATGAACACCCTCTCTTGAAAAATTGAAAATCAAGTTATATTAATATATTCCAAATTCAACGATGCCATTGTCACTTCCGTGATCTTTATTCTTCGGCGGCTTCTGTCATTTCCACCAGCAGAGTTATGGAAGTTACATCATCTTCCTTGAAGCATGAGTCAATCCCTGTGACTTCCAAGGCGACCTGGCGAGTGTCGGTGCCGTCCACCTCAAATCCTTCAGCTCTCGCGAATTGTCTTAGGAATGTAATGGGCAGCGTCACTTCCCAGTTTGAAAAATTGAAATCCATATTTGTCGTCTGGAAGGATTCCACGAGAATGTTCCTGATTGCCAGTCCATCACTATGAAAAGCGCTTCCCATCAATAGAAGATTGTCTCTGACAACTTCATCCGGTGAGATGTTTATTATTTCACCGGTTATGTCGCCGGAAAGATTTTCGCAATCAGCTTCCGATAAGGGAGCGTAGAAAAAGTTTCCATCTTCATATTTTTCATTTGTGCATGAAACGCAAATGGCGACAATAACCAGGATAATGAAAATAACGCGGTAATCCATTTCCACGCCTCCTTTACTTAAGTATGTTGCTTTTGGTTTTTGAGGCAAACTTGAAAAACTCAGGAGAGATGTTCAAGACTATGCCGTAGCCGATGCCGAGATCGTTCTTGGTGGGAACGTCCGGAGTGTCAACAGGGCCGCCCAGCTTGACTCCATCCAATCTTTCCACTCGTCTGAAAACCGCGGTGAAAGCCAATGAGAAATGTTGGCTTGGCTCCCATTCGCCGCCCAGGTAAAAGGACTTGAATATATCAATGGCGGTCTCTTGATCGTGGGCCACAAGACCGATGCCGACGTAGGGCGCCCAATACTTCCAAAACCCACCTTCATTATTCATCTGGTCATATGTATGGGAGCGGCCTCCCTTTTCAAAAAAGTGTGCGTAGCCAAGAACAATATCTATGTCCACGGGATT
>CAYSHR010000576.1:0-2931 GCA_964430795.1 uncultured bacterium | reverse complement strand
TAACAAGTACATCTCCCCCCTTTTCCCAAAAGCCCCCTTGTAACTGAACGATTACTTTTTTATGTAAATTTCTCTTGACCCAAAATCGTGAAATTGCTATCAGAAATACTCTGGAAGAAAGTGTTTTTTTTGAAGAATTCAGTTTTGAATAATTATCGATAGATTGCTCCACATCTGTTTTAGGAGATTTTGATGATAGACAAAAATCTGGCTCACATGTTTTTTAATCGCGCCAAAAAGAATGGCGAGAAGACCTGTATGCTTGTAAAAAAGGATGGTGACTGGACTCCCCTTTCCTGGAACTATGCCCACGACACCATCAGAAACTTATCCCTGGGGTTGATTTCCTTAGGGCTGAAACCGGGTGACAAGGTCTCTCTTTTATCCGAAAATCGCCCGAAGTGGGCTTTTCTCGACCTTGCGACATTAGCCGCGGGTGGCGTTGTCGTCACTATTTATGCCACAAATACGCCGGAGCAGGTAAAATATATCGTTAAAAACTCCGACTCCCGTTATGTCATTGTCTCAAACAACAATCAGCTTCAAAAAGTCCTGGAAGTCGCGGATCAACTGCCCAAATTAAAGCAGATCATAATTTTTGATCCCATCAAAGGAATTACCGACAAAGACAAAAGGGTGATGAGCTTTCTTGATGTAACCAACCTTGGAAGGGATTATGAAAATCAGAAGGAATTTGAAACAAGGCTTTCAACAGTCGCCATGGATCAGGTGGCGACAATCATTTATACATCCGGAACCACAGGGGATCCAAAAGGAGTGCAGCTTACTCACAACAATATCTA
Source organism: uncultured bacterium (assembly GCA_964430795.1). Lineage (GTDB taxonomy): Bacteria > Lernaellota > Lernaellaia > JACKCT01 > CAYSHR01 > CAYSHR01. The sequence goes on along the minus strand of CAYSHR010000576.1, from coordinate 2,128 downwards.
TTCAAACGTGGAATCCATAAGCAAGGTGGTCTCCCTTGATCAGAGCGACACCTGTTTGAGCTTTCTTCCCCTTTCCCACTCTCTTGAAAGGACAGCCGGTTACTATGTGCCCATTTACAACCGGATGATAATAGCCTATGCCGAAAGCATCGACGCGCTGATAATGAACGTTGGTGAAGTTCAGCCCACCCTTATGATTTCAGTTCCCAGGATTTATGAAAAGATCCACGCCAGGGTTATAGACAGTGTTGAAAACGGCGGCGAGTTAAAGAAAAAAATCTTTAGGTGGTCTGAAAAAATCGGCAGCCGGATGTCTAAACTCATTATGGAAAAGAAGAAGCCGCCAATAATCACAAATATTCAATACCAACTCGCAAAAGCATTGGTTTTTGGAAAACTTAAAGAACGTTTTGGCAAAAGGCTTCGCTTTTTCGTGTCAGGGGGCGCGCCTCTGGCCCAGGAACTCGCTGAATTTTTTCACGCCGCCGGCATCCTTATTCTCGAAGGCTACGGCCTTACTGAGACAAGCCCGGTCATTACATGCAACACGCCCGATGGTTATAAATTGGGCACAGTAGGAAGGGCGATCCCCGGAGTGGAATTAAAAATCGCCGCCGATGGAGAGATTTTATGTAAAGGGCCAAATGTAATGGCCGGTTATTATAAAAAGAAGGCTGACACAAAAGAGGTTCTTTCAAAGGGCTGGTTCCATACCGGGGATATTGGTCAAATCGACCAGGACGGTTATCTGAAAATCACCGATCGCAAAAAGGACATTATCGTAACCGCCGGAGGAAAAAATATCGCGCCCCAGAACATTGAAAATCTTCTTAAGATGGAGAAATATATCGAGCAGGTAAATGTAGTGGGCGACAAGAGAAAATACCTTGTGGCGGTTATCGCCCCTGATTTTGACGAATTGAAGGTTTTTGCCAAGGAGAACAAGATCATTTATGATAACTGGTCGGACCTTGTTGAAAAACAGAAGGTCTATACCCTTATTGAGGATACGGTTAAGCGGGTAAACCAAAGACTGGCCAAATATGAAACCATCAAGAAAGTTATAGTTTCCGACATCGAGTTTTCTGAGGAAAACGGGATGCTGACTCCCACAATGAAGGTCAAGAGGAAAATCGTTAATAAACATTTCGCCAAAAAAATCGACGCCCTGTACAAGGATTAAAGCTAAAAACCGTTGTTATTTTTTGGCGGCTTCTTTTTTCTTGCGAAGTTTTTGAGCCGTAGGGCGGGTATTGCCGAAAGAGGACCGGAATATCTTGCCCTTTTTTGTTTTGCGATCACCTTTTCCCATCTTTTTTCTCCTGAAATATGGAACGGGGATAGTAGGCCGATTCCATTGCCCTAGTCAAGAAATATAAAGAAAATTATGTAATCGTTCAGTTACAAGTGGGCTTTTGGGAAAAGGGGGGGGAGATGTACTTGTTACGTGTACCCGGATTTTCATGTCAACTCTCCGGTGGCGTGGGTCTCCCCAGTGTCGCGCAACCGATTGTTATAACGAGTGCGCAAAGCAACATAATAGAAATAAGGTTGTGAAAAAGGGATTTCATCAAACTACTCCATTCAATTGGTTTTCGAGGAATCTTCACTGTTTATCCACACGTATAATGTTGGCAACACGAACAGAGTCAGCAGTGTCGCGGTAATCATTCCGCCAATAACCACGACCGCCAACGGGCGCTGAATCTCCGCTCCAGGCCCGGTTGCGTAAATCATCGGAAATAAGCCGAGCACCGTTGTCGCGGCGGTCATTAGCAGAGCACGAAATCTCAGTCCTGCTGCTTCCACCACAGCTTCACGTACGGTCCGTCCCTTTTCTCGAAGCTGTTTGACGAAGGTTAAAAGCACCGTACCGTTCTGTACAGCCAGACCGAACAGGGCTATGAATCCCACAGTAGAAGGTACATTGACAGTGATTTTCAAAAGGAGCATGGACAGCAGCCCGCCGATTAGCGCGAATGGCAGATTCACTAGAACCAGGCCCCCGGTCTTGAATGATCCAAGAGCAGACACGAGCATCAGGAATATCAACAGGATCGAAATCGGCACAACTATTGACAAACGCTTCATTGCTCGTTGTTGGTTCTCGAAAGTACCTCCATATTCG
>CAYSHR010000575.1:0-2932 GCA_964430795.1 uncultured bacterium | reverse complement strand
CCCGAGACTGCCCAAAGAGTCATGAATTATTGTGATCAGAGCCAAATAATAGATCTCTATTTAAACACCGCGAATATGTACAGGGCAAAGATCCACTTAAACGAAGCTGGGGAATTTCTCCAGATGTTAAAGCAGAAGCTTGATCTAAAACAAAACCAACTTTACGACAAGGAAACTATCAAAAAGGTCAGGCACTCAATAGAAGAGATAAAAATCAATCTTGAGGAACTGTTTAAAAAAACATCCACTGGCGAAATCGACGGGGATAAAATTTCAAAATGGTCCGCCATGCCCTCCAGATGGCAGATAAGACTTTTTCACGATCATCTCAATCCTGTGCGCCACAGGGCTGTTGATCTATTGCATTTAGTTGAACAGGAGAGTTTCCCCAAAACATCTGAAACAAGAAAACTTCGCACGGCTCTGGTTGGCGCTGTTGACCAATTGAACAAGGTTGTCCCTGATAGTCCCATTATTCAGGATGACTATTCCTTCAGATGCTACCCCCAGGTTCTGGCATGCGCCTATAGAGCATTATGGCATGTTTGTAATATCATCGAAATTGAAATCAACGCGGCCACGGACAACCCTCTTCTATTTCCGCCGGAACCTGAAGATGGATTTGATTCGGTCCGACCGGAGGATTTTGCCAAGTGGCTTACAGAATCACCGGAAAGAATCCAACTGTGCAAAGAAAACGTGAAGGGCGGAGGTAATTTCCATGGCGAACCCATTGCCATTGCCATGGATTATTTCGCTATTGCCACGGCTGAAGTGGCCAATATTTCAGAGAGACGAATTGCTCACCTTGTTGATGAAAATCATTCCCGCGGGCTTCCGTCATTCATGATCGAATCCAGCGGACTGAATAGCGGCTTCATGATTCCTCAATATACCGCTGCCGCCCTTGTATCCGAGAATAAGGTTCTTTGCCATCCAGCTAGTATTGACTCCATCCCGACATGCGCGGGAACAGAGGATCACAACAGCATGGGAACTATTTCAGCGAGAAAAGCCGCTGAATTGATTGAGAATGTCAAATATGTTATCGCAATTGAAATTCTTGCGGCATTTCAAGGGCTTATGTTCAGGCTGCCATTACAGCCGGGCATGCCTATCAGGAAAGTTGTGACAATGTTAATTAAAAACGGAGTCTTAAGGTATGAGGATGACAGGGTTCTTTATCCGGATATTGAAAAGGTCAGGGAGCTGATGGAACAGCACGAATTTCTTGAGTGCTTGCTTCGATAAGGGCTTAATGCTTTCCCAAAACTACCTGGATCTATCGTGATTACTCTCTTTTATGGAATACATGAATGTTCCAACCATGGAACCCAATACAAAGACACTCGCTACTGCTAATGGAAATAATGCGCTTGCATTCATTTTTCACCCCTTTTAATTACCAAAATTCACTATTGGTACTTTGCAATTTCAAAAGGCGCTGTAGGTTTTACCCTGTTAACAGCTTATGATTGTTTTATAGCTTATATGTTTATATTTGTCAATAGAAATATTAGAAGATTTTGAAGTTATGGTTTTTTGGTATTATTTTCACGTGGTTACAAAGCCATTTAGGATAATGGTTTAATAATTCCAGGGCATATTGGGGATTATATTGAGGAATTTAGTAGGATTATTTCTCTTTTGCGGCAAGAATATCTTCAATTTCCTGTTGGCTAAACTTCTGGCTGAACTTCTCGTTTACCATTTTTGCGACAAAATTGTAACCGGACGAGTTCAATTGAAAAGTGCCCTCTTTACCTAAAAGCATATTATTTTCTTTAAAGAAGCTGCTTGAGGTTTGCAGATCCAATACCGGAACCTGTGCTTTCTGAGCGATTTCTTTAATGAATTCATTTAGTTCGGGAAAGGTATCAAGGAAATATGTTAAAAGCACCGGCTTAACATCCTTACTCTTTAGCAGACTTATCATCTCCAGGATGTCTTTTTCAATCCACATTCTCAGATAAGGGTTATTAAAGTCGTTAAAAAAGCCATTCCAACCCTCGGATTTCAAATTTTCGTTATAAACTTTCCCTGGAATAGTTACCAGCTCTTTCAGGCTTTCCACGTCCATTTTCTTTATCGCCCTTTTGAACCCTTCATCCTCCAGTATCCCTTCATCCAAATCCAGGTATGTGCCTGAATGAAGGTTCCAGATGTTGTTCATGCCAAAAGTAATAAGGGCAAAATCAGGGCGGGGATTTCCATGCAATCCCGATTTTGGATTAACGCCATCCAGGTAAGCATGGATGACATTCATACCTTCAGAAGAATTGGCACTCATTATTCCTGAATTTTGTACCTTTAGAGCGATGCCGGGGTAAGACGTTTCAAAAAACTGGGGGAGTTGGTTTGGCCATGAAAAGACAGAAGAGGCGCCTACGCCATATGTTTCAGAAGCACCCAAAGCCCATAAAAATATCTCACCTTTTTTCTCAACAAAACTGCTTTTACTGTCGAGTTCTTTCTCTTTTTTGTGCCTCATATGCATTTCAAAGGCAATTACGGCAATAAGGAATATTATGAAGATGTAAAGAAATATCTTGATTCTTTGAAAGAAACTTGCTTCCTCTTCATCAAAGAAAACGTCATCCATTTTTGTCATTTAATCATTAACCTCAATATAAGGAATGCAAAGATTTAAGCTGTTAAAACTCATAGAAAAGCCCTATGGAGCCGCCAAAACTTGTATAAATATTTGTAAGATCCGAATATCTCAAGGAACCGAATATCCCCCAGTTCAGCCACACCCAGTGCCTGTGAGTGGCGGTGACGTTAAAGGCATTCTCATTAACTTCAAAAGAGGTATCGGCGACAGTATCATAGTAGCTGTATTCGCCTATAGTTGTAGAGATTGAGGAGTCGAACCATCCTGGAATACCATAGCCCATAAATAATACGTGAGAAAAAGCCACTGAATCTCCTG
>CAYSHR010000574.1:0-2933 GCA_964430795.1 uncultured bacterium | reverse complement strand
TAATAAAGTGAGTTTTCTGATCCGCCATCTACGACTCTATCGATTTATCGCCGCGTCAATGATTCTCGAATATCCCCATTGCAAATGGTATACAAACCCGGAGCATGAAAAACGGAACATTGAGAAAACCCTCAATTTTCTTAAAGAAGCACAAAAGCATGTAGCCATTGTTGTCTTTCTCTATCCGGGTTGTCAGAAAAACATAGAAGAATACCGAAAGTACCTTAAAGGGCCAAACACTGTTATATTTGAGTTAAAAGCTAAGGGGTTGCCTCCGGATTATTGGGACATTCACCCACGCCCGGAGATTACAAAATGGTATGGGAAGAAGATTGCTAAATGGCTTGGGACAAATCAGATGATTCTGTGCCCTGTTGATCTCTAGCCTTGCCCTTTTGCCACTGAAGGATTATAGAGAGTTTCCCCATCACCTTTTCCCGATGACAATTTACACTGATTTTTCAATGTGATACAATTATTAGAGCAGTTCGAAAACGGCCAAAGTCCGGGGGGCGCCAAATCTTATTTGGAGGGGAACATGAAAAAGTGTATTTTACTTTTCGCGATTATTTTAATTATGGCACCGGCTGTGGTTTATTGCCAGGACGCTCAAGAGGTCGACCCTAGAAGCACTCTTGGAAGACGGGTAAGCCTTAGCCTGAACAGGCTTCTGCCCAAAACTCTCGGGTGTTATAACAACTCGACAAAGGAAGACGCCTCCTTAAAGACGGAAGTAAATATCAAGACCAAGATCACCGTATCGCCTGGTGGGGAAAAAGCCATGGTGGTTTTTGTTTTTGAGTCTGTAAAGAGTGATGCCCTTTCCAAGTGCATAAGAGGCGCCATAGAGGAAGTTTCATGGCCGGCAAATGAAGAGCCTTATTATTTTTTCTATAAATTTTCTTTTGCTCCAAAAGATAAGGGCAAATGATCCTTTTGTCCGACTCTTTGAGAATCAGCAAAGGGATAGTTCGATTTGTCTCATCTTGGAAAAAATCGGGAATCTTTATTAATGGGCTTCAAGTCTGTTTTAATATGTTATGATTATTTACTTAATAACAAAAAGGAGATTCACATGAGACCTTGGAACTGGTTAATTTTATTTGTGGCGGTTTTAGTTTTTTCCTTTTCTTTTATTGTCGCCTGCGGGGATGATGATGACGACGATGACGAAAAGGCTGACGATGATGATGATAACGACGACGACGACGATAATGGCGATGATGATGACAGCGGCGGCACATGCGACCTTAATGATATCTGCACCTACGTATATAATGAATGCGATAATGGCGGCGGATACGAGGATGTAGCCGAATGCGAAGGAATGTGGCTTATGGATTGCAACGATGCCGCCGGCTATATGGGATGCGTCTGCGCTTGCCTCGACGCCGCGACTTCCTGCGAAAACTTTATCAATGAATGTGAGTATCCGGACTGCTGGGCTGTTTACTGCGATTAGTAATATCTGAGAAAAAGACTAAAAAACGCCGGTTTTTTCTGATCGGCGTTTTTTTGTTGCCAAGCCGCAAAGCGATTAACCCGCACTTCTCACCAGTTTTCGTAACGAGGGCGTTGAGAAGGTTGAAATTTCAGGGGCTCGGACTGGACGGCGCCGGAATTAACCAGTATAATCAATGGTTTCCTGTTGGCCTTGGATTCCCATGAATTGAGATAACCAATGGTGAAACGATACATGAGAACCCCCAAGGTCGACATTATCAGGGGGTGTTTTGTCGTAGATAGGCTTACAGGTAAATCACTTCAGATGATTAATGTCATCAAGGTAGCTTTCCAGTGTTTGCATCTGGTCATAGTCCATATAGAAAAGGGCGGTGGCCTGGATGTCCTTGTCTATGTTTTGCCTGATAGTCCCCCCTAAAGCTCCAGGCGGGACTGGTTCGCTGATAAAAAAGAAGACCATGGCGACGATCATGATCAGGCCCGCGACAAATTTGAGCCAGTCCTTTTTATCTGGTCTTTTGTTCATATTACCCGATCGCGTTTGGAAAGAATTTAATAAAGGCGAGCCACGCGATAAAGAGAGTGAGAATCAGGTTAAAGCTTTGCCCGATTACGTAAAGTATGATTGGTTTTCCTCCCACCAACTGGCTTGCCAGGTCCCTGAAATTGCTTTCCAGCCCGATGCTCACAAAAGCCAGGCAGAAGAAAAGCCCTCGAAGGGGATTGGTGACGGCTTTGATAACGTTCTTTTCCACGAGGTTAAGGCCGGAGGTCATAGCCGCGGCCTGCCCTCCGAATAACTTGCCGAATAAAGGGACCAGCACAAAGGAGAAGATCAGGGAAGCCAGGACGAATCCCACGATAAATTTGGGGAAGCGAATCCATATCTCTTTTGGGCTGGGTCTTGGCGCGTTTGGGTCTCTGTCAACTTTTGCCACCCAGATAACCGCGATAATAAACCCGATAACGCCGATAAGGACGTTTTGAACCATCTTCACAACAGCCGCCACGGTTTCAGCGTCGGCGCCGAGCATGGCGCCCGCGGCTACTACCGCGCCGGTGGAATCAACCACTCCTCCAATCCACGCGCCGCCAAGAACATCGGTCATGCCGAGCCATCCGTGGGTAATCATGAGTTTTATTGCAAGAGGCATGAAGATCATCATCAATACGGTGAAGATCAGTGTCATTCCCACGGCAAGGGTAAGCTCTTCTTTTTTTGCCCGAGTTGCGCCCGCCGCCGCAATGGCCGCGGAAACACCGCACACCGAGGTAGCCATGGCGATGATCATCACCAGGGGCTTGCTGACCATTTTCAGATATTTCACTCCAAACAGATACATGAATGTAACAACTGTGGGAGTTACTATCCAGGCCACCATCAAGCCCGGCACACCGAGCTTGAGAATCTTGCCGAAGAGGATTTCCGCGCCAAGAAGCACAAGGCCGGCTTTAATATACATCTCGGT
>CAYSHR010000573.1:0-2933 GCA_964430795.1 uncultured bacterium | reverse complement strand
TTGTGACATGGATTCGATAATGGCTATTGCCAAAAAGTACAAGCTCGCGGTAATTGAGGATTGCGCCCAGGCTTGTGGATGTTATTGGAAGGGCAGAATGGTTGGAAGTATTGGTGACGCGGCTTTTTTCTCCTTTGGTCCCACAAAAAATTTAGCCATGTTATGGGCGGGAATGATCACCACCAATGATTCTGATATTGCTGAAAAAGTCCGTAAGGAAACCGGATATCTTCCCCGAATGGATAAGATTGAATTGATTAAAAGGCTGATTAACGCCCTGGCCATGCGTTTTGTGGCAAATCCTGTTTTTTGGTCTGTTTTTATGGCACCCTTGTTAAAACGCTTTTCCCAAAAAGGAAAGGATCCCATTGAGGCAATCACTAGAGAAACTCCTGGAAAAATGAATAAAACAGATGAAAAAGCTCAAATGATGCCCGGTCCAATTCAAGATGTAATTGGGCGGAAACAGCTTGAAAAACTGGATATTTCAAACAGCAAGAGGGTGAGAAACGGAAATTATCTTATTAAGAAGTTAGAAGGCGTACCCGGTTTAGGAGTGCCGGAAGTTTCTGGAAAGAATGAAAATATATTTATGACCTTTCCAATAATTCATAAAAACCGCCAACTGATTAGAAAAAAACTGCTTTTAAAAGGAGTTGATACCGCTATCGGTTATATGACAGTATGCCCAGGTATGGAAAATACCGTGAATATCAATGAGTTGGCGCCCAATGCTATAAATGCGGTGGAAAAAATGCTCCACATTCCTGTTTATCCTGACCTTGATATAAGGGACCTGAATTTGATGGTTATGGGGATAAAAGAAGCGATGGGCAATTGATTCTATTTTGCGAAATTTACTTGAACGCGGGTTTTATTTTTTCTGGGTCTTGACTGAAAAATCTTTTCAACTACAATATATTCATGAACGCCCAATTAAAGGGCGCGTTAATTAAAGAACCATATAGGAGATTGTTGTTATGAAAAATCTGGTCCTTATAATCGCCTTAGTCTCTATATTGGCACTATCTTTTTTCATCGCCTGTGGTGGAGATGATAATGAAGAAAGTGATTACAACGATAATGGGAAGTGGCAGGAATGCCAGAATGATTGCGCAAAGGATAAAGATAGCTGTTATGACGATTGCGATGCCCAAAAGGAAGCCGCGGAAGATCCCTGTGATGATAGTTGGGAAGTGTGTGTGGCAAGTTGCGATGAAGATTATGATAAGGTCGATGAGGCGGAAAAATGGCAGGAGTGCAACGATGAATGTGATGACGACTGGCAGGACTGCATTGATGCCAGTGAAGATATGAGGAAAGCATGCAATGGCGATTGTGATGTGGACTTCAGTAAATGCGCTAATGTCTGCAACGATACCTTTTAATTGGTAGATACTTTTTTTGTATGACAATTAAACTGATAATGAATATCTATTTACTCGTGTGGTTTTAAAAAAGAGAAATATTTTTTCCCGACACGTTTTTGGAGGAGTCTATGAAAGCCTGGAAGAGCATTCTCTTTGCCGCTATATTTATCTCAGTTTTTCTTTTTGGCTGCGCGAGCGTTTCAGTTTATGAGACCAGCATTGGCGGAAAAATGATTAAGATTTCCGCGGGCAAATTTATGATGGGATCTGAAAAAAGCGAGAACGGCCATTACCCTGATGAGTTCTTTCACGAAGTAACCATATCAAAGGATTTTTTGATTGGTGAAACCGAGGTTACCCAGGCTCAATGGGAAGAGGTGATGGGTGCCGATCCAAGCCATTTTACAGGATGTTCCGATTGCCCGGTAGAGATGGTTTCCTGGTATGACGCCATCAGATTCACCAATAGATTATCCGAGATAGAAGGCTTTAATAAATGTTATGTCGGTCAAGGGCAGGATTATTCCTGGGACTTTTCTTGTAATGGATACCGTCTGCCAACAGAAGCTGAGTGGGAGTTTGCCGCGCGAGCCGGCACAACTACAGTCTATAGTCTTGGTGACTGTGTAACAACGGATCAGGTTAACTTCAATGGCTCATCGCCTTTGCCCGATTGCCCGGCAGGCCAATATAGAGGAAAGACAATTCCCGTGGCTTCTCTCGCGGCGAATAAATTTGGCTTGTATGATATTCATGGCAATGTCTGGGAATGGGTCTGGGATAGATGGGATAAGGATTACCCCAGGGATTCCCAAACCGATCCTAAAGGCCCGAATGTCGGAGATAGAAGAATCAATCGAGGAGGCAGCTACCATCACAACGGAAGACTGGCAAGGTCCGCGGTGCGTGATTTCAATACCGATACTGATAAAATTCCACAGCTTGGATTCAGAATAGCGAGGAGTTTATAGTAACGGCGAAGTAAATTAATATCGTCTATTGGATAATTCGCCTTCTCATAGTGGCGTATTCTCTAAGTTTAAAAATCGACAACTCACCTCTGAAAAGCATCTTTATCCCCAGTGCGAACAGTTTTACGCCGTTTGTCAATTCGGCGAAAATTACCAGGAGTTTTGGATTTTTCCGCAGATATTGATTCTTTGACAATTTGCGAATTAAAAACCGCGGCACAAATCTTTTTGAGGTCAAGGTAATCAAAGCGGCGTAAAAGGTATCGACTTTTGATCGAGGGTAATCGAGGGTCAATCTGAATTGTAGAAAGGATTTTGTGGCGGCGCCTTCAATCTCTTTTTCAGTTATCAATCCTTCCTTTAACAATGTTTTCGCGATTTGAGACTTGGGAAAAATTGTCAGAGAATATAGGAACAGAGAAAAGGGATGGGGCAGCCTGAGAAGAAAATCAAGCATGGCTCTCTTTTCACTCTCCCTGGAAAGTGGATTGTCGAGGATGACGTCAAAAGTCATCTCAATATCAAGATTTTTCAGGGTTCGGGCAAGGTCGAGAATCATTTCATTTGTGCCCACCCTGTTGTAATCAATAGC
>CAYSHR010000572.1:0-2936 GCA_964430795.1 uncultured bacterium | reverse complement strand
AAATTATTGCAGTTGCCAATCAAAAAGGTGGAGTGGGCAAATCAACGATCTGCCTCAATATAGGTGGTGTCCTTGCCGAGAAAGGCAAAAAGACCCTCCTGATTGATATGGACCCACAGGCCATTCTCTCCTCTAACTTCATAGAAAATATCCACTCCTACGATCCTACGATGTACAACCTTCTCCTCAATGGCGATATCCATATCAAAGAGATCGTTAAAGATACTCATATCGACAATCTTTTTATCTTGCCGTCCAACCTTAGTTTAATCGATCTCGACGCACAGCTAGCCGGGGATTTTGACTCTCAGTACCGCCTTTCAGAGAATCTCGATCAACTTCCTCCTAACCAGTTCGATTACATAATTATCGATTGTCCGCCGAATTTAGGGGCAGCCACGAGGATGGCCTTAGTTGCTGCTCAAGATGTTTTGATTCCTATAGAGTGCGAGGATTGGGCAGTAAAAGCCTCCAGACAGATATTGGGCTATATCGAGAGAGTTAAAAAGCGCCCCAATCCCGACCTGAATCTTTCTGGATTTATAATAAATAGATTTAAGAAGCAAAGGAATATCCAAAAGAGCTTCTTGGAGTCTTTGCGGGAAACCTACAAAGGAAAGGTCTTTAAAACCCAGATCGGTGATTATGTTCAATATGCTGAAGCCAATACACAATCGAAACCGATCAATTTTTACAGCCCAAAATCAGAACAGGCCGAGGCTTTTAAAAAATTAACAAGAGAGATCTTCCATGTCTAAATCGAAAAAAGATTTTTCAAAAAACATTAAAAAAACCCTTGACGAAGAGATACCAGAAGATATTTTTGAGAAAGGCAGTAAAGAATTAGGTACCAGCCGCCAAGTCATCAAGGACACAAGAGACCTTCGAGAAGCTAGGTATATCAGTATTGAGAAAATTCAACCTGACCCAGAACAGCCCAGAAAGACCTTTCCAGAAGAATCCCTCAAGGAGCTCGCGGAATCCATCAAGGTCCATGGAATCCTACAGCCGGTAGCTGTGGAGTACATGGGAACAGACGGCAAATACAAGCTGATTGTTGGTGAAAGACGTTATCAGGCCGCTAAATTAGCCAACCTTACAGAAATACCCTGCCTAATTATTGAGGGTCTCGAAGCAAATAAAAGAAGAGCCATTCAACTTGTAGAGAATCTCCAAAGAGAAGACTTAAACCCCATTGACAAAGCCAGGGCAATAATCACCTTCAAGGATTTGGTCGGCACCTGGGAAAAGGTTGACGAATTGACGGGGCTAAGCTCCCGACGGAGACAGCAGTACACGGCACTTCTTAAGTTGCCAGACGATATGCAAAAATCGATTGTCTCCATGGGAAAGGGGCGATCCAAGAAAGAGTTTACAGAATTCCATGCCCGAGCTTTGACGGCACTAAAAAAGGATCCAGAGAAACAGAGACAGCTATTTGATCTAATAAAGGAAAGCAAGGAGCCTCTAACCGGAAGAGAGGCCATTGATAAAGCCAAGGAGTTAAGGGGAAGGCCAAAGATCAAAACCTTTACAGTTAAATACTCCTCGAAAAAAGAATTAATTAAGAGATTAGAGGAGGAGCTTAAGAAGTTACGGGGTGGTTAGAAAAACGAACGCACGTTCGTTTTTAGTCCACAAAGACAATTCCTAAATGGGGTATTTTCAATCACAGAGTTGCCTCAGAATGGTGTATTTTCAATCACCAGATGGTGTATTTTCAATCACGAAGACTTGCCTAATGGGGTATCTAGAATCACGAAATGGGGTATTTTCGATCACGAAAAAACGCCATAACTTGGCTAAAATAAAGGGTTTTTTATTACGACAACATATATAACAATATGTAGTCTAAATAACAACTACAAAGGAGGTGTTGTAGCCTTTTTTAAGAAATTAATAAAAAAATATGTTTGTAGATGATTTATTCATTCTTAGAAATTTCATTAAATCTATTAAATTAAAAAAGAAAAAAAAATTGAGAGCTAAAGATATTAGAAAAGAAAAACAAAAAAATAGGTCTGCCGAAGGGGATACCAGTTTAGCTAGAATTGAAAACCAGACCTTTGCTATTTCTGAGGCCTTCAGAAAAGAAAAAAACTTTCTTCAATTCCCCTTCTTTCTTTTACATAGGAGTCGGGGCCTCAATAAAATTGAATTGACAGATACAGTTTATGATAAGCATGGAAACAGGGCAGAGATATTTTGGAAAGTAACGGGAAGCAAGGAATATGGTTCTCCATCTATTCTAGAGATGAGGATCAGCAATCATGTAGATAAGATTATCGACAATCTGCCTAAACCAATCGAAAATCCAATAAGAGTGGGCAGCTTATACAGCATAGCTAAGGCCCTCCGAAGAGAAAAATGGAAAAATTTTAAGCAAATAAAAAATGCTTTCAAATGTATTAGGGCAGCAACGATTGAGACGAAATTTACTTTTTGGCTCAAGGATAAAGAGGAATATTACGGTGAGCCAATATTTAGCAGATACGACATGATTTATTTTACAGGCCAGAAAATGCCAGGAGGCATTGTTGCTGATGCCGTCTATGTTTGGTTAAGCAACCCATACCTTCAAAGTATAAACGCAAATTACACCGTTCCTCTTGATAGAGACTACTATGATAGTTTGTCTTCACCCAAGACACAGAGGCTTTATGAGTTTTATAGTATTAAATTTTACCCAATTTTTGAGAAGAATTTGAGAAAGATCAAAATCAACTATTCTGAGCTTTGCAAATATACCCCTCTCACTCGTCAAAAAAGATATTCTTATATAATAAGGCAATTTGATTCTGCTCATAAGGAATTAGTCAAGACAAAATTTTTTGAAAAGGATCCCGAAATTAAACCTATAAATGGCGAATTAGACTGGAGCATTGAACTTTACCCTGGAGAAAGAGCGCTGAAGTGGTATCGAAGAGTTAATTTTG
>CAYSHR010000571.1:0-2944 GCA_964430795.1 uncultured bacterium | reverse complement strand
AAAATCACATCTGTCCAAAACAGCACTTAAAATAAGTTTAAACTAAAATGACCTCCGAAAGGATGTAAAATACATCCATGGTTAGCACACCACGGAGGTCTTTATTATGGTATTTGCAACATCGCTATTCAGTCAACTTCTTTCTTTGATTCCCCGGAATTATTTTCATCGGGCGGTTCGCGATCATGGCGCCGAGCGCGTCGCGTCGAGATTTGGTACGAAGAAAATCAGCGGGAAATCGTGCTGCTCACCAATCACACCGAATTCGGAGCTACCACCATCGCGGCGATTTATAAGGACCGATGGCAAATCGAGATATTTTTCAAGACCATCAAAGAAAATCTGCCCATCAAAACCTTTGTGGGCACAACGCCAAACGCCTTGCCCATCCGGATTTGGACAGCACTGATCGCTATTTTACTGCTGAAAATATTGAAGTTTCGAGGACGCCACGGCTGGTCAATGTCAAACCTGGTCGCCATGCCGCGATGGAACCTCTTTACCTTTAGGGATTTGTGGGCATGGCTGGATAATCCCTTTGAAAACCAGACACGACCGCCGAATCAAGAGCAACTGACCCTGCCGATTCCAGCTTTTGGACAGCATGCACCACTCGAAGGAGACAACCTGTACCGTGGATCGGCAAAATCCGTCCAAAAAAGATAATGATTTGAGGGGGAGCTATGATAAGTTAGGATTGTTTTGGACAGCAATGATCTGTTAGTTTAAATAAAACCTTTCCAACTCTATTCAAAAAAATTATTTTCCTTCATCTTGTTAAAAACTAATAGAGCGGCCGTCTTATGCCCTTTCTCGCTCAGGTGATGTTTATCGTTGACCTGAACAAAATCCTCGAAACGATTTTCTTTTGACAAAACCTTGTGGATAGGCACAAAGGGCAACCCGGATTTTTCGCAAACTTTCTTCATAACGTCTCTATAGGGCGATGGGGTGTTCCCTTTGGCTTCAAAGTAATTGAAGGGATCGGCAAAAATAATTTTCACCTTATCGTTATTTGTAATTTCGATTAGGTCATTCAGGTTTTTCTCATAGTCGCCAATGGAGTTTACAGCCTTGAAAATACTCCCATCCCCATCATCACTGAAAAGGGTTTTTCTTAGAAGGGAGATTCCCTTGACTGAAGCGTTGTAAATTCGAAAGCGGTTCAAGTTGCTCTGAATCTCAAAAAGAAAGCTATGAAAAAAGTCCTTCTCTTTTTTTTTGGTGGGGTGGTCATTCCCCATCCATAGTCTTGAAATATCCACACCGGCGCTTATTTCAAATATCTCCCTATAAGTATAGGGTCCTTCCCCTTTGTGAAAATTTTCATTTATGTTGCCGAAATATATAATCACATCAGGGGAAAAATTGCGCAGTAGTAATTTATAGAGGACAAGATTTTGAAACATGCAAAATCCATGAGCCCCGGCGTTTATGAATTCCCATTTTTGATGGGGATATAATTCATTGACCAAAACCTCAATCCACCCCAGCAATGTTTTCTCCGGCTCTACCCCCTGTCCCCAGGCATTTGAGCCGCCCATGATTATTGCTCTTTTAACTCCTTTACCTTTCTCCATTTCAGGAACACCGGTGCGGAAATTAAATCTGATTTTTTCAAATCCCGGTCCGATGTCGTAAAGAGGACTGGTGGGCGTCTCGCCAGGTTCGGAATCCTTCCTTATCCAGAAGAAGTATTCAGCGGGAGAGAAGTTTATCCCCGTATCCATGGGCGTGAAAAAGTAGTTTAAAGGGCCGGCTCTAAGACCAAGCTCAATCCCCGTAAAAAAAAGAATGAGGGCTAGATTACCCACAATAAAGAGTCTTGGAATACTTTTTCTATAAAAGAAAACCATGGCAAGGGGCGCGAAAAAGAGAATCCATATGAGAATTGAAAACCAAATACCAGGACTTTTGGGAGAAAAAAGATAAACAAGAAGAAGAAGGAAAAGAAGAAGGAAATAAAATACGCCATATTTCAATAATGTTTTTTGCATAAATTAAATACTTGAAAAAGTTATTCCTTTTAAAGGGTCGTATGCGCCGACCAGACCTTTTAAGAATCCTTCCAGAAGCCACCTCGTTGTTTTTTGAAAAATAACACACCCGATATATGGAAACCGGGACAGAGACTGTAAATCATAATTATAAGGAAAAGCCCAGCAGGCAATTGGCCTGAGTTTTGGTGCGTCGTCAAAAATAGTACAGGTTTTCTTTTCCCGATCAAAAGCTTTGCAACTGTATATGGGTTTTCCTGAAACAGAAAATGCGCCTGGGATTTTTTCCATGAGATTATATATGGCGCCGATATCTTTTGGATACTCATAAGGAAGGTTATTTAGAAAAAAGCCATACCAGTTTTCCCGGTCCAACTCTCTTGCCGAAAGTACGAATCCAATGCAACATTTCCCACATTTTCCGCATTGAAAATTTTGTGGAACTATATTCGGAACCTCTATCGGGCCCCAAGGCGTCTGAATAACTCTCCTTGGTCCTTTGCCGTTATTGTATTTGGCGAGTTTGGATTTCATTTTGCGATGTTAACACCAATGGTCTTTCTGTTCATCCTAAAAAATGAGTCCATCTGTTCGATTCTGTTGTGGTATAGTTGCCCTGCTGATTATGTGAAATAAATAAATTACCAGAAGAGGCATATGTGAAGCTAAGCATAATTACTCCATGCTTTAATAGCGAGAAATATCTTGAGTCCACATTAGAGAGCATTCATAACCAGAAAGGCGATTTCGATCTGGAACACATTGTTATTGATGGGGGCAGCACCGATTCCAGCGTGGATATTTTAGAGAAGTGGAAAGAAAAGCTTGATTATATCTCCGAGCCTGATAAAGGGCAGTCCCATGCCATTAATAAAGGATTTGAAAAAGCTACAGGGCGGGTCGTAGCCTGGATTAACAGCGACGATATAGTATTGCCCGGCGCTTTG